>JALYMX010000125.1 GCA_030773495.1 Actinomycetota bacterium
GCGCCGGGGAGCGGGCCCCGAGCAGCTCGGCGAGCCGCGCCGTGGTCGTGGCGGCGCTCCGGATGGCCTCCCAGTGCTCGGCGATGCGGGCCTCGACCTCGGCGTCGTCGCGCCCGAGCAGCTCCAGCACGAGGCGGGCGTCGGCCGAGGAGACGGCGAAGCCGCCGTACACGTCGGCCTCGGCCACCGGGAAGAGTGCGCCGCCAGCGCCCGCCACGCCCTCCTCCACCTGCTGGACGACCCAGCTCAGCCCGTCGGCGGCGTCACCCGTGGCATGCCCACCGAGCCACAGGGCGACCACGGCGCGTGCCTGGCCGGCGGCCAGGCAGACCCGGCCGGTGCGGGGATCGGGCACGACGGGCAGGCCCAGCGCCTTGGCGGCGACCTGGACGCCGAGACCCAGGCCCTGCACCGGCGACCACCCGAACTCGAGGCCCGGATGGATCTCGCCGTCTTCCGGCTGGCGCAGCGGGGCGCGGGGGAAGGCGGGGACGTGGGGAAGCTTGGCGTCCCCGGCGTACTGGAGGTCGAGGGCGGTCACCCGCTGGGTGACGGCGAGTCCCGACGGCCACGCCGCCGCCGGCGTGACGGCGCGGACCCGCCGCACCATGCCGGCCACGTGCTCGACGACCTCCTCGAAGCGGCGGAAGGCGCAGTAGCGGACGCCGTCGTCCGACCAGCACGTCTGCACCGACGCCGGGGCGGCGAACATGGGGTTCACCCGCCGCCAGTGGTCCTCGGGCTGGCGCATCTGGAGTCCGGCGGCCACCACCGTGACGGTGACGGCCAGCGCCCCCGCCCGGGCCAGGGGTCGGGTGAGCCCGTGGCGCAGCAGGGCGCCGACGGCAGCCATGGCCACCAGGCCGAGGAGATATACGAGGTGGGCGCCGGCGTGCCGGGGCAGGAGCCACCACAGCGACCCCTCAACCCAGAAGGCGAGCCACCGGGCGCCCGACCGTGCGAGCTCGGGGGTGTTCATCCCGAACTCGACCACGATGATGGCCACGCAGGCGACGAAGGGCGTGAAGGGCTGCGGCCAGACGCGGGCCAGCAGCACGCCCAGGCACCCGGCGCCGGCCACCAGCACCGGACCGACGGCGAGCTCGGCGAGCACCAGGTCGCCGATCGTGGTGGCGCCCGCCACCAGGGCGACGACGGACGCCCCCGTCGCCACCACGCCGAGGGCCACCGGAGCGAGGACGGCGAGGAGGTGACCCAGTGTGCGGGCTCGGGCCGGTGCGGACATGGCGGCGTACAGCTCGTCGGCGCCGTCGCGGCGGCCCCGCGTCACCGCCCGGTGCGACGCCACCAGGGTGACGGCGGCCAGCAGCAGCACGTTGAACGCCGAGTTGATGGACGCGGCGCGCATGTCCACCGCGTCGCTGCCGGTCCCGATGCTCATGGCCACCCCGAGCGCGGCGGGGACCAGCGTGACCTTGAGGAGACGGGTCGCCTCCGCCCGCCCGATCACTCGGGCGACCCGCCACTCCGAGGGGGCGCGCTCCGGACGAGGGCGAGGCGGGGCCGCCTCGGCGGGCGGCGACGCCGTACGGGAGTCGCTCATGCCGCACGCCGCTCGTCGCTGCGGTGCAGGAGCAGGAGGTACCCGTCCTCCAGGGTGGGGGCGACCACCTGGGCGCCAGCCGGGGGGTCGCCGATGTGGCGCACAGTCCCCTCGCCCGTCCGCCACGAGACGGCCGTCCCCGCCGATGCCTCCTGGTCGTCGACCCACACCCGGCCGCCGGCCAGCGACGCCAGCCCGGCCGGGGTTCCGTCGAAGCGGATGCGGCCCTCGGCCAGCACGAGGACCCGCCCGCACAGGGTGGCCACGTCCTCGGTATGGTGGGTGGAAAGCACCACCGTCCGGCCCGGCTCGCCGCTCACCAGTTGCCGGAAGCGGAGCCGCTGCTCGGGGTCGAGGCCGGCCGTCGGCTCGTCGAGGAGCAGGAGGTCGGGCCGTCCGAGGAGGGCCTGGGCGAGGCCCAGGCGGCGGCGCATGCCGCCCGAGAGCGACTTGATGCGCTTGCCGGCCACGTCGCCCAGGCCCACCAGGTCGAGAACGCGGCGCACCTCGGCGTGGCGGGCCCGCCGGTCGTCCAGCTCCTTCAGGATGGCCACGTAGTCCACGAACTCGAAGGCGGTGAACCGGGGATGGAAGCCCGGCTCCTGCGGCAGGTACCCCAGCCGCCGGCGGATCTCCACCCGCTCCCGCCCATCGGCCGGGTCCATCCCGAGCAGCTCGACGCGCCCGTGGTCGGGGGCGAGGACGGTGGCGAGGACGCGGAGCAGGGTGGTCTTGCCGGCGCCGTTGGGGCCGAGCAGGCCGGTGATGCCGGCGCCGGTGGCGGCGGTGACCTCGGCGAGGGCCGCCGAGCGGCCGTAGCGCTTGGTGAGGCCGGTGAAGCGGACGGTGGTCATGCGTACCTCCCATGGTGCGCCCCGGGGTGCAGCGCGCGCCGGGCGACGAGGACGGCCGCCACCACGGTGATGGCGGCGGCGAGGAGCTGAGCGGGGAGCTGGACCAGCACCGACTCGACGTCGCCGCCACGGCGCACGGCCGACAGGCTGCCCCGGGCGGCCGCCTCGGCGACCACGGCGCCGGTGGCCCACAGCCCGCCGACCACCCCTGCCGCGGCGCCGATGGGCACTACCGAGCTGGCCAGCAGGCTGAGGGCGCTCAGGGCCAGCGCGGGCAGCAACCACATGGCCGAGCTGCGCCCCAGGTCCTCGACGACGACGCCGGCGGCGGCGGCCAGCAGCACGCTCGGCCCCAGCGAGGCGACGGTGCGCAGGAGCAGGAGGCGCAGCCCGGCGAGCGGCGTGGCGTCCACGAGCTCCGACGAGGGGTCGAGGGCGCGGCTGAAGGCGATGGACACCGCGACCACGGGCACGAGGGGGGCCAGCGCCAGGAAGAGCAACGGGGCCCCTCCGGGGCGGCTGGCCGCCACCAACCCGAAGGCCAGGGCCAGCGCCATGGACGACAGCCACGAGGCGCGCAAGGTCGGCGTGGCGGTGAGCAGGCGGGCGGTGGCCGCCCGCAGGCCGGCCCGGGCGAGAAGGCGCTCGAGCCGTCCCGGCTGGGGGGCATCGAGGGCGGCGACGACGCCGTCCCAGTTGGCCATCACCCGCGACACCGGCACGTGGGCGGCGATGCGGTCGCGGCACGCCGCGCAGGCGACGATGTGGGCCTCGAGCGACGAGGCGGCGACGTCGTCGATGCTTCCGTGGGCGTAGCCCTCCAGGAGGTCGGGGTCCGCGTGCCAGGTCATGTCAGTGCCTCCCGAAGCTGGGCGCGGGCCCGCATCATCCGCGTCTTCACGGTTCCCGCTGGGATGTCGAGCAGCCGGGCCGCCTCCTTCGTGGTCAACCCGTCGAGCACCGTCGCCTGGACCACCGCGCGCAGCTCCGGCGACAGGCCGCGCAGCGCCCCGCCGAGGTCGCCGTGGTCGACGGCCGCCAGCAGCTCCTCCTCGGCCGACACGGCGTCCACGCCGTGCGGGGGGACCGACGGCACGGGCGCCGGCCGTCGTTTGCGCAGGTGGTCGATGAGGCGACGGATGGCGATCCCCCACATCCAGGCCGCCACCTCGCCCTCGCCGGCGAAGCGACCGGCTCCCCGCCACACGGCGAGAAAGGTGTCCTGCACGACCTCGTCGACCATCCCGGAGTCGGGGCACCGGCGGGACAGCCGCAGGGTGAGCCACGGCGCGTGGCGGTCGTAGAGCAAGCGCAGTGCCAGGCGGTCGCCACCCTTCACCGCGGCCAGCACCTCCTCGTCGCTCGGCGCCATCACACCCTCTGTCGTGCCGCGAGCCGCCCCCGGTTCGCCCCCGCCGAAATTTTTTCTCCCTCTTCGCGAACCGGAGCGGCCTCGGCGTACGACAGCAGGGGCGTGCAGGGCCACGGGGGGCCTGCTGGACAAGGAGGATCACCATGTCGCTTCGCCGCATTGGACTGGGCGGCGTGCTCGCCGCCACCACGGTCGCAACGATCGTCGCCGTCACCGTTCCGAGCGCGGGCGCCGACGGCACGACGACGATCGGTGAGGGACCGGACCGCGTCTACGGCACGAACGCCCTCTCCGGCGCCTCGGCCAAGGTGTCTGCCGCCGACCTGGGGAGCGACACCACCCGGCTCGTGCTGGAGGTCGAGGGCGTCGACGCCCCGGCGGGGACGGAGTTCGGCGCCCACGTGCACGTCAATCCGTGCGGTCCGTCGCCGGCCGACGCCGGCGGGCACTATGGCGACGGCGACGCCGGCGGGACGCTGCGGCACCGCGAGGTGTGGCTCGACTTCTCGGTCGACGCCCACGGGCGAGGCCGGGCGGTGGCCACGCGCGACTGGGCGGTCGCCGACCGCGTCGATCGCTCGATCGTGCTGCACGTCCTGGGGACGGACCATGCCACCGGGGCGGCCGGCGCCCGCCTGGCCTGCATCGACCTCGACGCCTGAGCCGCCCTCGGCTCGATGAGGGCGGGCCGCCCGGGTCAGTGAGCGGGGTCGCCGAACCAGTCGGTGCGGCGGACGAACAGATGGCGATCGGTCAGGAAGTTCAGCGTCCGTCGGGCGACCGCGAAGCCTTCGGCGAGCTCGGCCACCACCGGCATCGTGCCCGTCAACGGGCCGATGGTGGTGTCGGCGGCCAGGCGGTACCAGCGCTGGCCCAGACGCTCCAGCACCCCGACGGCGCCCGTGGACGCGGGCTCCACCACTCGGTGGGGCCCGCGCTGGGGCTCGGCGGCCAACCCGCTCATCCGCAGCAGGCGTCCTTCGTCGAGGGGCCCGAGCCCGTGCAGCTCCGTGTGGTCGGGGAACACGCCGGTCAGGAACAGGGCGAGGTCGCCGAGACGCCGGTACACCCCGGAGCGCTCCGCCTCGGCCACCGCGTCGAGCAGCTCGGCCAGCCGGACGGGATCGAGCTCGCTGAAGCGCCGGCGGCGCCATCCCCTGCGCGTGTGCACCCAGGAACTGCCGCTCGTGACCCGGGTGTACGAGGCCAGGAGCTCGGCGAGGAACAGACGGTGGTCAGCTCCGGCGAGGAAGGAGCGCACGTCGTCGCCGCCCAGCACGGGGAGCCGCCGGCGTGGGCCGACCCACTCGTCGATGTGCTGCGCCGTGCGGATCTCGGCCCACCCGCGGTGCACGATCAACGCGAAGGTGAGGAACGGCGAGACGGGCGGGAGCGGGATGTCGTGGCGCCCGCCGAACACGGCATCGAAGGTGGCCGGATGGGACATGACCCGGGCGAGGGCGCCGGGGTGCGTGCGGACGTGGTGGCCGTCGACTCCCGCGCTCGGTGCGACGCGGGACAGCAGGCGCAGGTCGTCGTCGCCGAGGTGGTCGTACCAGCGGCGTTCGCCGGCGGTGACGGTCATCGCCCCCGGAGGAGCCGCACGGGCATGCGCTGCGGGCCCCACCCGCCCGGCGGCCCGTCGAAGACCCCGGCGAGGCGCGCCCCGCACGCCGTGCAGGCGCCCTGGTCGGTGAGGAGGTAGCCGCCGAGGGAGTACCAGTCCCGCTCCACCACGCAGGTCCCGCAGCCGGGGCAGTAGGTGCTGCTCGACCCGCCGGCGTCGTGGACGTTGCCCGTGTAGGCGAACCGCACGCCGTTGGCCAGGGCGATGGCCCGCGCCCGGGTCAAGGTGTCGGCCGGCGTCGGGGGGCGGTCGGTGAGCTTGAAGTCCGGGTGGAACGCGGTGAAGTGCATCGGGACGTCGGGGCCGAGCTCGTCGACCACCCACCTCGTCATCGCGTCGAGCTCGGCACTGGAGTCGTTCATCCCCGGGATGAGCAGGTTGGTGATCTCGAGCCAGACCGAGGTCTCGTGGCGCAGATAGCGCAGGGTGTCCTTGACCGCCTCGAGGTGGCCGCCGCAGGTGTGCCGGTAGAACTCCTCGGTGAAGGCCTTCAGGTCCACGTTGGCGGCGTCCATGCCCGCGTAGAACTCGGCCCGAGGCTCGGGACAGACGTAGCCGGCCGTCACCGCCACCGCCTTCACGCCCGCGTCGTGGCAGGCGTCGGCCACGTCGATGGCGTACTCATGAAAGATCACCGGGTCGTTGTAGGTGAACGCCACGCTGCGACAGCCGAGGCGGGCGGCCGCCGCCGCCAGACCTTCGGGCGATGCCTCATCGGCCAGCGTGTCGATCTCCTTCGACTTGGAGATGTCCCAGTTCTGGCAGAACCGACAGGCCAGGTTGCACCCTGCCGTGCCGAACGACAGCACCGAGCTGCCGGGGAGGAAGTGGTTCAGCGGCTTCTTCTCGATGGGGTCGACGCAGAAGCCCGACGAGCGGCCGTAACTGGTGAGCACCACCTGGTCGTCGAGGCGGGCCCGCACGAAGCACAACCCCCGCTGGCCTTCGCGCAGCTTGCAGGCGCGCGGACAGACGTCGCACTCGATCCGCCCGTCGTCGAGGAGGTGCCAGTACTTCGTGCGCACGGTGAACCCGTCCCACGAGGGCGACCGGTCGTCCCGCTTGGCCATGTGGCCGAACAGACTACGCGGCAACTCCCGCCATGCCTTCCGGAGCGCGACACCGGTCCGGCCCTCCCGGCGCCTCCGTTCGGGCAACCCCGCAAGCAACATTGACGCGTGTCGCTTCGCTTCCGCCCGCTCCGTCGCGAGGACTTCGCCCTGCTGGCGCAGTGGCTGGCGGAGCCGCACGTCGAGCGATGGTGGCGCGAGGAGCACTCGCCGGCGGCCATCGAGGCCAACTACGGCGGAGCCGTCGACGGCGTCGACCCCAGTGAGGTCTTCGTGGTCGTCCGGGACGACGAACCGATCGGCCTGGTGCAACGGGGCCGGCTGCGCGACGACCCCGAGTGGGAACAGGCGCTCGCCGTCGCACCGACGCCGACCAACGCGGCGACGCTCGACTACCTGATCGGCACGGAGGCGCTCCTCGGGCACGGCCTCGGCGGCGAGATCATCCGCCGCTTCGTCGAGGACACCTGGACGCGATACCCGGAGATCGCGGCGATCGTGGTGAGCGTCCAGCAGGACAACCGGCGATCGTGGAGGGCGCTCGAGAAGGCGGGCTTCGAGCGGGCCTGGGCGGGGATGGTCGAGTCCGGGGATCCGAGCGACTCGGGGCCCAGCTACGTCTACGTGCAGTACCGGCGGGGGCCGGAGGCGTGAGGGCAGGTGATGCCGACGAGGGTCCCCAGAGCCGCCGCGCAGAGTCAGAGTAGTGACGACGCACCGCGCAAGAGCACGGAGACGCTCGACGCATTGCTCTGGATGGTCAGCGTGGCCGTCCGGGTGCTCCCGAGGAGGGCCAGGAACGGGGGGGAGAAGGTGACGCGGAGCTGGCAGGTGGCCCCCGGAGCGACGATGGCGCCGCTGCAGGAGTTGAAGGTGATCCGGAAGTCCGACGCGTTGGTCCCCGTGATCGACGACGAGGCGACGACGAGGTCGGACGTCCCCGTGCTCGACACCGTGACGGTTCTTTCCCGACTCGTCGTCCCCACCCTCTGGCCGCCGAAGTCGACGCTCGTCGGCGACGCGCCGATCCCCGCGGTGGAGCCGGGCGCGTCGGTGCCCAGCACGGTCACCGTGCTCCCGCTGATGCGCAGCCTCGTGGCCGCCCGGTTGTTCGCGTCGTCCTTCTCCGCCAGCAGGTCCTCGTGGTCGACGGTCGAGACGAGCCAGTACACGCCGTCGGGGACGTCGGAGACGTCGAGGTGCTGGCCGGCGAGGCCGGGCGCGTACCGGTCGCCCCAGCCCACCGAGATGCCCTGGGTGCTGTCCTGGGAATCGCACGTGGTGTAGCCGGCGGTGGAGGCGGTGTGCTCGAGCGACAGGGTGGTCGTGTAGTTGTCGATGAGGCAGTAGGTGATCTTCTCGCTGGTGAGGACCACGCCGCCGATCGAGCCGTCGCTGCCGGCGGTGCGGAGCTCGTAGCGCGCGAACTGGTCGAAGTGCCAGTGGTCGTGCGTGGAGTGGAAGCTGAAGGTGCCCGCCTCGCGCTCCTCGGCCACCGACCACACGCCTCGGCCGTCGTGGGCGTACAGCCGTTGCACGACCTCGACGCCGAGCGTCGAGGCATCGTCGGAGGGCTCGAGCTCGAGGGGGCCGTCTCCCGCGTTGTACACCTTGTTGGCGAAGCGCAGCAGCCTCCTGGAGCCGTCGCCGGACACCGACATGGAGAGCTCCGACGGCGGCTCGGTCCGCAGGTCGGGGTAGTGCACCTGCCCGCCAGGCGCGGCGGCGGCCGGTGCCAAACCCCCCACCGTTGCCGACACCACCGCCAGCAGCACCGTCGCCCTGACGGGCAGGCGTCGACGGTGGCTCTCACCCGCGACGCTCCCGTCGCCGTGCATGTCCACCACACCCATCCTCTGCCCCTGGTTCTTGCAGCCGACCACCGCGGGCCGTGGGTGGTGCGGCAGTGCTGCATCCCCGGCCTCGCCTTTCCAAGGGTACCGACGCCTCGAGCGGCCGGCCTCGGAACCTGTCGCGTGCTCGTCGGGTCGTCACCCGCCAACATGGCGGGTGATGGGGGCGCTCGGCACCTCGCTGGTCTGGTCGACGCTGGCCGCCGAGGCCGTGGCCGCCTCGCTGCTGTGCCGGGGGCGGGTGGGCGCCGGGCGTCGGTGGCTGGTCCTCGGGGCTACGAGCGCGGCAGGCGCGGTCGTGGCCCTCGGCTGGGCGTTGGTGACCAACGACTTCAGCCTGACCTACGTGGCCGACCAGAGCATGCGGTCGGCGCCGGCGCCCTACCGCCTGGCCGGGCTGTGGGGAGGCATGGCGGGGTCGCTGCTGTTGTGGGTGGCCCTGCTGGCGGGGCTGGGCGTGGCCGGCGCCCGGGTGGC
>JALYMX010000126.1 GCA_030773495.1 Actinomycetota bacterium
CGTCGGGGCCGCCGGTCCTCCAGCCGGCGCGGACGAGCGCGGCGGCCAGCTCCCGCTCCCGGCCCCGCTCGAACGCCGCCTGCACGCCGGCGAGCCCCTCGGGCAGGCCGAGGTCGGCGAGGACGCCGTTCACGGTCGTCGCCCGGGCCGTGCGCTCCTCGGCGACCACCAGCCGGGGCCACTCGCTCCACGCCACGGCGGGCAGGCCGGCGCCGCCGGTGACCAGGTGGAGCCACCGGTCGTCCACCGTGGTGATCCACGCCGCGGGGTCCCGCAGCAGGGCCCGCGCCGCCCGGTCGTCGGTGCCCCCCACGTGGGTCTCGGGAAGGTGGGCGAGGCGGAGGATGCGCTCGGCGGTGGGCGGGTGGCTGGCGTAGGGGTCCGCCTCGCCCACCGCCTCGTCCAGGTGGGCGACGAGGTCGCCGGCCCGGCCGCGCAGGAGCTGGCGCAGCCCGTACCGCAGGTCCGCCGGTCGGTGGCCGGTCTCGAGGAGCGGCCCGAGGTAGGCCCGGTTGAGGACGTCCTGGGCGACCGCGGTGACCTCCACGACGCGCAGGGCGTCGGCCGCCGCCTGACGCCCCGCCACCTCCACGGCGGCCCGGTCGGCCACGAGCTCCTGGCCGCGTCGCACCTTGGCGCTCACGCGGTGCTGCAGCTTCCAGTAGGCGGCGAAGACGCGGCCCGACAGGGAACCGTGGAGCCGGCCGACGAGGTCGGCCAGCACCTGCTCGGTGCGATAGGCGAGGGGGCCGAGCCGGGTGTCGCCGCCGGCGAGGTGGCCCAGCTCATGGGCGAGCACGGCTCGCAGCTGCGAGACGGTGAGGGTGTCCAGGAGGGGAGTGCCGATGGCGAGGGTGCGCGTGCCGCCGAGCAGGCCGAGCAGGGGCCCGAACTCCCGCACGTAGGCGTTCACGGCGGGGATGAGCACCACCCGGTCGGGCGGCCGGGTGCCCACCTGCTCGGCCAGGCGGCGGACCTCGTCGTGCAGGCCCGGCTCTGCCTCGGCGGGGACTTCGAGCTCGTCGGGAGGCTCCGGCGGGGTCTTGACGGCCGACTGCAGGGCCCGGCCGACGGCGGCCACGACGGCGACGGTGGCCACGACGAGGCCGACGTTCACCCGGCCGAGCCGGAACACGAGGACGTTGAGGCCGATCCCGGCCAGGATCAGCACCAGCGCGAGGACGAACACGCCGACGAGCAACGCGACGGAGAGTGCGGCGCGCCACGACAGCGACGCCGCCCTGCCCGGATCTCTTCCCGGCGGGGGGAGGCTCACGGGGTCCAGTCGCACCACCGGAGCGGCGGCCACGTCGTTCGTCAAATGGTTCCCCTCCGGCACGCGCATGTGGCCCTACCCATCGGTCGCCGGCCGGGGATCTGAACCGTCAGCCCTGCTGCGACGCCTGGCGGGCCCGGCTCGCCATCTCCTCCGGCGGCACGTCCTCGACGTGGGTGGCCACGTTCCAGCGGTGGCCGAACGGATCCTCGAACTGCCCGGAGCGGTCGCCGTAGAACGGGTCCTGCACGGGGGTCAGCGGCTCGGCGCCCCGCTCCATGGCCAGGTCGAACGTGGCGTCGGCATCCTCCACGTACACGCTGAGCATCACGGGAGTGCCGCCGACGTCGCGGGGGCTGCGGGCGCCCATCTCCGGGAAGGGGTCGGCCAGCATGATCACCGCCTCGCCGATCTGCAGCTCGGCGTGGCCCACCTTGCCTTCACGCTGCCCATGCGGACTCCAGTCTGCTCGTCGGCGTCGGACATGCTCTCTCGATCACGGCCCCTCGGCCAGCCGGTCCAGCTCCTTGACGATGCGCTTCTCGCTGACCGGCTCCGCCGTCCCGAGCGCCTGGGCGAAGTAGCTCACTCGCAGCTCCTCGAGCATCCAGCGCACCCGCTCGAGGTCGTCGCCCGCTCCGTGGGGACGACGGCGGACGAGCTCGGCGTACGCCTGCTCGAGGCGCTGCACGCGCGCCGCCAGCTCCCGGTCCCGTGCGGGGTCGCCCGGCAGCTTCTCCAATCGCCGGTCCACCGCCTGGAGGTAGCGCAGGACGTCGGGGAGCCGCCGGGCGCCGGCGGCGGCGACGAAGCCGGGGTGGACGAGCCGGGACAGCTGGGCACGCACGTCGTCCACGGCGGGTTGCAGGGCCGGGGCGGTCATGGCGGCCAGGCGGGCGACGGCCCTCCGTCGGGTCTCCAGGATGCGCCCGACGAGGGCGACGACGTCGGCCAAGGTGTCGGCGAAGCGGACTCGCACGGCGCTGAGCAGCGCCGCGAACCCCTCCTGGTCCCACGCCGGCCCGCCGGCGTCGGCCACCAGCCCGTCGACGGCGCAGGCCGCGCAGCTGTCGAGGAGCTCGGTGACCGTGGCGTCGGGGCCAAGGGTGAGCGCCAGCTTCGTCTCGTCGGCCAGACGGCGCTGGACCGCCTTGGCCGGGGAGGGGAGGTTGAGGAGCAGGAGACGGCGCGTCCCCGCCCACATGGCCCGTTCCTGCTCCGCCTCGGTGGCCAGCACGCGTGCGGCGACGCTGTCACCCTCGTCGACCAGCGCGGGGTACCCGGTGACGGCGTGCCCCCGCCGCTCGCCGACCACGACCCTCGCCAGCTCGCCGAAGCTCCACGACCGCAGCCCCGATTGCTCCACGGCGGCGACGGCGTGGGCGACGGCGGCGCGCGCCTGGGGCAGCAGCCGCACCTTCAGCGCCTCGAGGTCCTTGCCGAGCGCCAGCGTCCGGCCCCGGTCGTCCACGATGCGGAAGGTCATCTTCAGATGGTCCGGCACCCGGTCGAGCTGCCAGCTCTCGGCGGGCACCGCCTCCCCGGTCATGTGGGCGAGCTCCCGGGCCAGCGTGGGCAGCAGGGGGCCGTCGTCGGGGCCGGCACGGTCGAGGAAGGCGGCGGCGTAGTCGGGGGCGGGGACGAAGTTGCGGCGAAGCTGCTTGGGGAGCGAGCGGATGAGCTCGGTGACCAGCTCCCGGCGCAGTCCCGGCACCTGCCAGTCGAACCCGTCCTCGTCGCCGCCATTGACGTCGATGCGGTTGAGGACGACCAACGGGACCTCGACGGTGACGCCGTCGGTCTCCGACCCGGGCTCGAACTCGTAGGCCAGGCGCAGGGCGAGGTCGCCCTGCCGCCACACCTCGGGATAGGACTCGGCGGTGACGTCGCCCGCCGCCGGGTCCACGAGCAGCTCGAGGCTGAAGCGGAGCAGCTCGGGGCGGCGGTGACGCTCGTGCTTCCACCACTGCTCGAAGCGACCGGCCGAGGTGACCTCCGGGCCGACCCGTGCGTCGTAGAAGCCGAACAGGGCGTCGTCGCCGACGAGGATGTCGCGCCGGCGGGCCCTGTCCTCGAGGGCGCGGACCTCCTCGACCAACTTCCGGTTGTCCCGGAGGAAGAGGTGGTGCGTCTCCCAGTCGCCCTCCACCAGGGCGTGGCGGATGAACATCTCCCGAGCCGCCTGCGGGTCCACCCGCGCGTACGCGACCCTGCGTCCCGTCACGATGGGCAGGCCGTAGAGGGTGACCCGCTCGTGGGCCATCGCCGAGCCCCGTCTGGCGTCCCACCAGGGCTCGCCGTAGCTGCGCTTCACGAGGTGGGCGCCCAGGCGCTCGGCCCACTCGGGCCTGACGGGGGCGGCGACGCGCCCCCACACCCGGTTGGTCTCCACCAGCTCGGCGGCCATCACCCACCGCGGGGGCTTCTTGAACAGCGCCGAGCCGGGAGCGACGGCGAAGCGGCCGTTGCGAGCGCCCTGGAAGTCGCGCTTGGCGTCGTCCCTCATGCCCACGTGGGACAGCAGGCCGGCCAGCACCGACCGGTGGACGGCGTCCCTGTCCGGCGGGTCGCCGCCGCCCGCCGGCGCCCGCGGTGCCCTCGCCAGCTGCCGGAGCTGGCCGTGGACGTCCTGCCACTCCCGTACCCGCAGGTAGTTGAGGAACTCGGCCCTGCACAGCTTGCGGAGCTGGCCGGACGACAGGGACGCCTGCTGGTCCCTCAGGTACCGCCACAGGTTGAGGTAGGTGAAGAAGTCCGAGCCGTGGTCGGCGAAGCGGGCGTGGGCCTCTGCCGCCGCCTGTTCCTTCCCGGCGGGGCGCTCGCGCGGGTCATGGATGGCGAGGGCGGCGGCGATGACCAGCATCTCCTCGACACACCCGTTGCCCTCGCCCTCGACGACCATGCGGGCCAGCCGGGGGTCGAGGGGCAGCTGCGCCAGGCGGCGGCCCACCGGCGTGAGGCGGGGCTTGGTGCCGGTCCGCTCCAACGCCCCGAGCTCCTCGAGCAACGCCACGCCGTCGGCGATGTTGCGGGCGTCGGGCGCGTCGACGAAGGGAAAGGCAGCGACGTCGCCGAGCCCGAGCGCCGCCATCTGCAGGATGACCGACGCCAGGTTGGTGCGCACGATCTCCGGCTCGGTGAACTCGGGGCGGGCGGCGAAGTCCTCCTCGGAGTACAGGCGGATGCACGTGCCCGGCGCCACGCGCCCGCACCGCCCGGCCCGCTGGTTGGCCGAGGCCTGCGAGACGGACTCGATGGGCAGCCGCTGGACCTTGGTGCGCCGGCTGTACCGGGAGATCCGCGCCGTGCCCGGGTCGACGACGTAGCGGACGCCGGGGACGGTGAGCGACGTCTCGGCCACGTTGGTGGCGAGCACGACGCGCCGCTGGCGGTGGGGCTGGAAGACCCGGTGCTGGTCGGCGACCGACAGCCGGGCGTAGAGCGGGAGGACCTCGACGTCATGCAGCCCGGCGCGCGCCAGTGCCTCCGCCGTGTCGCGGATCTCCCGCTCGCCGCTGAGGAACACCAAGACGTCGCCCGGCCCCTCGCGGCACAGCTCGCCGACGGCGTCGCAGATGGCCTGCACCTGGTCGCGGTCGTCGTCGGGAGCCACCCCGAACGGGCGGTACCGCAGCTCCACGGGGTACGTCCGCCCCGACACCTCCACGACGGGGGCGCCGCCGAAGTGGCGGGAGAAGCGCTCGGTGTCGATGGTCGCCGAGGTGACGACGACCTTGAGGTCGGGCCGGCGGGGCAGCAGCCGCTTGAGGTAGCCGAGGACGAAGTCGATGTTCAGGCTCCGCTCGTGGGCCTCGTCGACGATGAGGGTGTCGTACCGGGCGAGCAGCGGGTCGTGCTGGATCTCGGCCAGCAGGATCCCGTCGGTCATGACCTTCACCAGGGTGTCGTCGCCGACCCGGTCGGTGAAGCGCATTGCGTACCCGACGGCGCCGCCGATCTCGGTCCCGAGCTCTTCGGCCACCCGCTCCGCGACGGTGCGGGCGGCCAGCCGGCGCGGTTGGGTGTGGCCGATGAGGCCTCGCACGCCCCGCCCGAGCTCGAGGCAGATCTTCGGCAGCTGCGTGCTCTTGCCCGAGCCCGTCTCGCCGGCCACGACCACGACCTGGTGGTCGCCGATGGCGGCGAGGAGGTCGTCCTTCCGCTCGCTGACCGGGAGGTTGGCCGGGTACCGAGGCTCGGGCGCCGAGGCCCGCCGGCGCTCGACGCGCTGCTCGGCCGCCTCCACCTCGTGGGCGATCTCGGCCAGCAGGGCGGCCCGGGCCGCTTCGTCGGGCAGCCGACGGGCCCGCTCGAGCCGGCGCTCGAGACGGTGCCGGTCCCGCACCATGAGCGCGGGCAGTCGGTCCTGGAGGTGCGTGGGCGAAGGCATCGGAGCGGCGAGCGAGGGTAACTGGTCAACGGCCGCCCCTCGTCCTCCATTCCGGCGCCGGCCGGCCCGTTCTCTGAAGCTCGAGGCCCGCTCGTCGGGCTTCAGGCTTCACAGAACGGCGTGGCCGGGCGGCGGATCGGCGGCGGGCAGTAGGGTCGGCGCCCCATGGACCGCACCCTCGTGATCTGCAAGCCGGACGCCGTCGAGCGGGGCCTGGCCGGCGAGATCCTGGCCCGCCTCGAGCGCAAGGGGCTCACCCTGGTGGCCGCCGAGCTGCGCCAGATCGACGTGGAGCTGGCCGAGCGCCACTACGCCGAGCACGCCGAGCGGCCCTTCTTCACCGAGCTCGTCGAGTTCATCACCCGCTCGCCGGCGCTGCTGCTCGTCGTCGAGGGGCCGTCCGACACGTGGCGGGTGGTCCGCACGCTCATGGGGCCCACGGACCCGGCGCAGGCCCCGCCGGGCACGATCCGCGGCGACTACGGCACGGTCGTCACCGAGAACCTGGTGCACGGCTCCGACGGCCTGGAGTCCGCCGAGCGCGAGATCGGGCTGTTCTTCCCGGGGCTGTAGGCCCGAGGCGGTGTGCCGCGCTGGCGCCCGACCGCGCCGCGCCCTAGCCTGAGGGGCTGACCCAGGGAGGGGGTGCTGGCGTGTCGGAAAACTTCTTCTCCTCCTTTCTCGGCCGCGACATGGCGGTCGACCTGGGGACGGCGAACACGCTGGTCTACGTGCGGGGCCGGGGGATCGTGCTCAACGAGCCGTCGGTGGTCGCGGTCAACGTGCGCGACGGCCGCCCGCTGTCGGTGGGCGCGGAGGCCAAGCGGATGATCGGGCGGACGCCGAACCACATCCAGGCCATCCGCCCCCTGAAGGACGGCGTCATCGCCGATTTCGAGATCTGCGAGAAGATGCTCCGCTACTTCATCCAGAAGATCCACCAGCACCGGCGCTTCGCCCGGCCGCGCATGGTGATCTGCGTCCCCTCGGGGATCACCGGGGTGGAGCAGCGGGCCGTCCAGGAGGCCGCCGAGTTCGCCGGGGCCAAGAAGCCGGCGTACATCATCGAGGAGCCGATGGCGGCGGCCATCGGCGCCGGCCTCCCCGTGCACGAGCCCACCGGCAACATGGTCGTCGACATCGGGGGCGGCACCACCGAGGTGGCCGTCATCTCCCTGGGCGGGATCGTCACCAGCCAGTCCATCCGCATCGGCGGCGACGAGCTCGATCACTCCATCATCCAGTTCATCAAGAAGGAGTACAGCCTGGCCCTGGGTGAGCGCACCGCCGAGGAGATCAAGATCGCGCTGGGGACGGCCTGCCCGCTGGCAGACGAGGTGCACGCCGAGATCCGGGGCCGCGACCTCATCACCGGGCTGCCCAAGACCATCGTGACGAGCACCGAGGAGATCCGCGGCGCCCTCGAGGAGCCGCTGTCGGCCATCGTCGACTCCGTGAAGGTCACCCTCGACAAGACGCCCCCGGAGCTGGCCGCCGACATCATGGAGCAGGGCATCGTGCTCACCGGCGGCGGCGCCCTGCTGCACGGCCTCGACGCCCGCCTGTCGAACGAGACCGGCATGCCGATCGTCATCGCCAGGAACCCGCTGCACTCGGTCGCCATCGGGGCCGGCCAGTGCCTCGAGGAGTTCGACGCACTGAAGCAGGTGCTCATCTCCTCGAGCGGGCACTGATCAGGGGGGCCAGCCCTTCGTGGCTGTCTACCGGCGCACGACCCGTCCGCGCTTCACGCTCCTGCTCCTGGTCCTCACGGCGGTCACCCTCCTCACCCTCGACGAGCGGAGCGTCGGGGTCATCACCTCGGCCCGCGACCTCGCCCGCGACGCCTTCGTCCCGGTGAAGTCGGCGGCCGACTCGGCCTTCCGGCCCGTGGCCGACTTCTTCGAGGGCGCGGTGCGCTACGGCGACGTGGAGGAGGAGAACGCCCGGCTCCGCGACCAGCTGGCCGCCCGCCAGGCCCAGGGGCTGCGGGCCGCCCAGGTGGAGCGCGAGCTGCAGACGCTGCTCGACCAGCAGCAGCTCGACTACGTCGGCGACGTGCCCTCCGTCGCCGCCCGGGTGGTGACCACCCCGGCGTCGGCCTTCCAGGCCACGCTCGACATCGATCGCGGCCGTGACGCCGGCGTGGCGCCTGGGATGCCGGTGGTGACGGGCGGAGGGCTGGTGGGGCGCGTGCTCGAGGTGTCCGGCCGGCGGTCCACCGTGCTGCTCCTCACCGACCCGTCCTCCAACGTGGGGGTGCGCTTCGCGTCGGGCGACGTCGGCGTGGCCACCGGCCGCGGGCAGCGCTCCAGCCTGCGGGTCGATCTGATCGACCCGGTGACCAAGGTGGAGCCGGGCGAGGCGGTGGTGACCAGCGGGCTCCAGCACAGCGTGTTCCCGCCGGGGATCCCGGTCGGCAAGGTCGTGGCCGCCACCTCCTCGTCGGGCGCCCTGCAGCAGGACGTGACGGTGGCGCCCTTCGTCGACCTGCGCCGGCTGGTGTTCGTGAAGGTGCTGCAGTGGGCGGCGCCCCGCTGATGGGACTCCGCCTGCCCCTCGTGCTGTTCGCCGCTCTGGTGTTGCACCAGTCGCTGTTCGTCGCCGTCCGCGTGGGCGACGTGCAACCCCAGGTGATGCTCCTGGTGGCGGTGGCCGCCGGCCTCGTCGCCGGCTCCGAGCGCGGCGCCCTGGTGGGCTTCGCCGCCGGGTTGCTGGCCGACCTCCTGGTGCACACGCCCCTCGGGCTGTCGGCCCTCGCCTTCAGCCTGGTGGGCTTCGCCGTGGGTGGCTTCCAGGCCGGCATCATCCGCTCGGCATGGTGGATCGCCCCGGCGACCGCCTTGTTCGCCACGGCGGCCGGCATGCTCCTTTACGGCCTGCTCGGGGCGCTGATCGGGCAGTCCCACTTCGTCTCGCCGCGCCTGGCGGTCGTGGCCCTCGGCGCCGCCGCCATGAACGCCGTGCTGGCGCCGCCCGTCGTCAAGGCGGTGGGGTGGGCCATGGATGGCACCGAGGGGGCGCTGGCCCGATGAGCACCGACAGCGCCCGGCTGCGCCTCTCCATCGTCGGCATCATCGTGGTGTCGTTGTTCTCGGCCCTGTTCGCCCGCCTGTGGTACCTGCAGGTGATGGACAGCGACACCTTCCAGGCGCTGGCCACGCAGAACCAGGTGCGTACGGTCTACGAGCCGGCGCCGCGGGGCCGCATCCTCGACCGCCAGGGTCGCCCGCTCGTGGAGAACCGGGGCTACCACGCCATCACGGTGAAGCGCCTGGACGTGAAGGACCGGCCCGAGGTGGTCACCCGCCTGGCCGCCCTGCTCAACGTGTCGTCCACCGAGCTGGCCCGCCGCATCGACGACCCGCGCTACAGCCTCTACAAGCCGGTGCCGGTGGCCCTGGACGTCCCCGAAGAGGTCGTGGTCTACCTGCGCGAGCACGCCCGCGAGTTCCCCGGCGTCGTCGCCGCGCCGGTCGCCGAGCGCACGTACCCTCACGCTTCCCTGGGCGCCCATCTGCTCGGCTACGTGGGGGAGATCAACGACCGCGAGCTCGAGACCCGCAAGGGCGACGGCTACCGGCTGGGCGACGACATCGGGAAGTCGGGCGTGGAGCAGACCTACGAGGCGGAGCTGCGGGGCACGCCGGGGCGCACCCGACTGGAGGTGGACGCCTCGGGCAAGGTGCTGCGGGCCCTGTCGTCGGAGCCGCCCGTGCGGGGCAACGACCTGCAGCTCACCGTGGACCTCGACGTCCAGCGGGTGACCGAGGAGTCGCTGGCCAGGGGCCTGCAGGCCGCCGCCGGGCACGCCGACCGCCAGACGGGCAACCGCTTCGCCGCCCCGGGCGGCGCCGCCGTGGTCCTCGACCCCAGGGACGGCTCCGTGCTCGCCCTCGCCTCGAACCCCACGTACAACCCCGGTGACTTCGTGAACGGGATCCGCCCCGAGCTGTTCGCCGCACTGCAGGACCCCGCCAACCGCTTCCCCCTGGCCAACCGGGCCATCGCCGGGCAGTACGCCCCCGGGTCGACGTTCAAGTTGTTCACCGCCCTGGCCGCCCTGCGCACGGGGATGATCACGCCGGCCACGACGTACCTGGACGAGGGCTCCTACCGGTTGGAGAACTGCCGGGGCGACAAGTGCGTGTTCCGCAACGCCGGCGGGAAGGCCTGGGGCCGGGTGAACCTGAGCCGCGCCCTCACGGTGTCGAGCGACGTGTTCTTCTACCACCTCGGTGCCACCTTCTGGCTCCAGCCCGGAGCCGGCGCCCAGGCCATCCAGTCGGTGGCGAGGGAGATGGGCCTCGGCGCCCGCACCGGCATCCCGTTGGCCGGGGAGACCAAGGGCCGCATCCCCGATCCCGAGTCCCGCAAGAAGCTCCATGAGCAGTACCCCGAGGCCTTCCCCAACGGGCGGTGGTACGCCGGCGACAACGTGAACCTCTCCATCGGCCAGGGCGACACCGCCGTCACGCCCTTGCAGCTGGCCAACGCGTACGCCACGCTCGCCAACGGCGGCAGCGTCTTCACGCCGCGCGTCGCCGCCCGCGTGGTGACGCCGACCGGCGCCGTGGTGCGTGAGATCCCCTCGCCGGCGCCCACCCGCATCGCCCTCGACCCCGCCCAGCGGGCGACGATCCTGCAGGGCCTGCGCGACGCCGTGGCCGCCGAGGACGGCACGGCGGCCGGCGCCTTCGCCGGCTTCCCGGCCTCCTTCCCCGTGGCGGGCAAGACCGGGACCGCGCAGGTCACCACCAAGCAGGACACCGCGTTGTTCGTGGCCGTGGCCCCCGTCCACGACCCGCAGTACGTGGTCGCCGTGGTGATGGAGGAGTCGGGGTTCGGCGGGTCGGTCGCCGCGCCCGTCGCCCGGCGCATCTTCGAGGCGCTGGCCGGCACGCCCCCCGGCCCCGTGCGCCTGGCCGAGGGGGTCGATTGACGTTGGCCACCGCCGCCGTCCCGCGCCGTGCCTCGTTGTCCCGCCGTGACCCGGCGGCCCCGTGGCGCCACGTCGACCTGGCCCTGCTGGCGTCGGTGGTGGCCATCGCCGGCCTGGGCGTGCTCATGGTGTACAGCGCCACGCGGAACCTGGGCGCCGACGAGGCCTTCTACCTCCGGCGCCAGGGCGTCTTCACGCTGCTCGGCCTCGGGGTGATGGCCCTCGTCGCCACCATCGACTACCGCGTGTTCCGCGACTTCGCACCGGCGATGTACGTGGCGAGCGTGGTGGCCCTCCTGCTGGTGCTTTCGCCGCTCGGCTCCAGCCGCCGCGGCGCCCAGGCGTGGTTCCAGCTCGGGGCGTTCCAGCTGCAGCCATCGGAGCTGGCCAAGGTGGTGCTCATCGTGTGCATCGCCGCCTACGGTGCGGTGCACCGCGGCGACCTCGACGGCCGGCGCCTGCTCACCGTGCTGGCCATGGCCGCCGTCCCCATGGCGCTCATCAACGCCCAACCGGACCTCGGCACCGTGCTGGTCTTCGCCGCCATCCTCGTGGGCACCCTGCTGGTGGCCGGGGCCCGCCCGCGCCACATGGCCGTGCTGACCCTGGGCGCGGTGGTGGCGGTGGCCGCAGTGCTCCAGCTCGGGCTGTTGAAGGAGTACCAGAAGGACCGCCTGGGCGCCTTCCTCAAGCCCGACGAGCGCAGCCTGCAGGCGTCGTACAACCTCAACCAGTCGAAGATCGCCATCGCCAACGGCGGGCTCACCGGCAAGGGCCTGTTCCAGGGCACCCAGACCAAGCTGTCCTATGTGCCCGAGCAGCACACCGACTTCATCTTCACCGTCGTCGGCGAGGAGCTGGGGCTGGTGGGCTCGGGGGGCGTCCTCCTGCTGTTCGCCGTGGTGGTCTGGCGCACGTGGCGGGCGGCGGCGCTGGCCAAGGACCTGTGCGGCACGCTCATCTGCGTCGGCGTGCTGGCCATGCTGGTCTTCCAGATCTTCGAGAACATGGGCATGACCATGGGGATCATGCCCATCACTGGGATCCCGCTGCCGTTCTTGAGCTACGGGGGCTCGGCGTCCATCGCCAGCTTCGCCGCCGTCGGCTTGGTGCTCAGCGTGCACATGCGCCGGTTCTCCTGAGATCGCCAGGTGACATCGGCGTCCGCCGGCGTTGCTCTCCGGCATCGCACGGCAACGGGGGAAGACACGGGATGAGCCGGTTCTGCGCGGTGCTGGCCGTCGTCGCGCTGTTCGCCGCGGGGTGCGGGGGCGACGACGACGAGGGCGCCACGACGGCCACGACGGGGGGTGGGCAGGCGGGGGCTCAGTCGGTCACCGTCGAGGTCGACGGAAAGGTGGGCGACCTGCCGATGGGCGCCATCGCCTACTTCCCGGAGGCGGTGACGCTCCACCCGGGCGACACCGTCAGGTTCCACTCCAACCATACCGGCGAGCCCCATACGGTCACCTTCGGGACGGTCGTCGACGAGTCGATGAAGGCGTTCAACCAGCTGCCCGACGAGATCAAGAACGCCGACGAGCCTGCGGACCCGTCGAAGCTGACCGACGAGCAGAAGGCCCAGGTGGCCGAGGTGGAGGCCCTGGACGAGGCGCTGCCCACCCTCCTGCCGGAGGGCGCGGGCCCGGGCGACGCCAATCAGCTGTCCGCCAACCCGTGCTACGCCGCCACCGCGCCCGCCGACACCGAGAAGGCCTGCCCGACGGCGCAGCAGCCGGCCTTCGACGGGAGGCTCGCGGTGTACAACAGCGGGTTCCTCCCGAAGGGCGAGGTCTTCGAGGTGGAGCTGGCCGACGACCTGGCGCCCGGCACCTACAACTACTTCTGCCTGCTGCACCGCGAGGGGATGACGGGAACGATCACGGTGGTGCCCGAGGGCCAGAAGGCCCAGACGGCCGAGGAGGTCCAGCAGGCGGCCGAGAAGGGGCTGGAGGAGACGGCGGCCCAGCTGCGGCCGCAGTTCGAGCAGCTGGAGGAGACGCCGGCCGACACGCCGATCGCCGGGCAGCCGCCCGCCGAGGGCGAGGAGGAGAAGGGGAGCGGCTTCCTTGCCCCGTTGAGCCCCGAGAAGTTGTCGGTGCCGGTGGGAACCAGTGTGACCTGGTCGGTCTTCGGTCCCCACACGGTGAGCTTCAATGCCCCCGAGGACGCCCGCGGGATCATGGTGCGGGCTCTCGACGGCACCTGGCACGCCAACCAGAAGGCGACCGCCCCAGCCGGTGGGCCCGGCGCCCCGCCGCCCCCGGAAGGCGAGCCGGCCCCCGACGCCAAGCCGATCCTCGTAGACGGCGGCACCTTCGACGGCAGCGGTTTCAAGAGCTCCGGGCTGATCCTCTCCTTCGGCCCCCCCGGCTACCAGTACAAGGTGACGTTCACCAAGGCCGGGACGTACAAGGTGCACTGCCTCATCCACCCCGACATGGAGGGCACGGTCAAGGTCACTTGAGCGGCGACGCCGGCAGGGGACGGCGGCCGGCGCAGCCGCCGTCCTCGCCGCACCCGGGGGCCCGCCAACCCCCCCCGCTACACTTCCACCCCACGATGACCTCGTTGTGGCCACGGATCGAGCCGCTCCTGGCCAAGGTGCAGAAGCCGGCGCGCTACATCGGCGGCGAGGAGGGCGCCCAGGCGCCCCACCACGCCCCGCACAAGGCGGCGTGGCTGCTGGTGTACCCCGACGCCTACGAGATCGGCCTGCCCAACCAGGGGCTGCAGATCCTCTACGAGATCCTCAACGAGCGCCCCGACGCGGCCGCCGAGCGCTCGTACGCCCCGTGGCCCGACATGGAGGCTCTGCTGCGCGAGCGCAGCCTCCCGCTGTTCAGCGTCGACACCCACCGCCCGGCCGTCGAGTTCGACCTGGTGGCGTTCAACCTGTCGGCCGAGCTCGTCTACACCAACGTCCTCAACTGCATCGACCTGGCCGGCGTGCCGGTTCGGGCCGCCGATCGGGGCCCCGAGCACCCGCTGGTGGCGGCGGGCGGGCACTGCGCGTTCAACCCGGAGCCCCTGGCCGACTTCGTGGACCTGTTCGTGCTCGGCGACGGGGAGGAGGTGGTGGGCGAGATCACCGAGGCCGTGGCCACGTGGAAGGCGGAGGGCCGCACCTCTGGATCCCGGGAGCGGCTCCTGCGCCACCTCGCCGCCGTCCCCGGCGTGTACGTGCCCTCGATGTACGAGGTCGCCTACGACGGCGAGCGCCTAGCCGGCGTCACGCCCCGCTACCCCGACGTGCCCGAGCGGGTCGAGAAGCGCACCATCGCCGACCTCGATCAGTGGGCCTACCCGAAGCGCCAGCTCGTCCCCCTCACCGAGGTGGTGCACGACCGGCTGAACGTGGAGATCTTCCGGGGCTGCACCCGGGGGTGCCGGTTCTGCCAGGCGGGCATGATCACCCGGCCGGTGCGGGAGCGCTCGGCCCGCCAGGTCCGCTCCATGGTGGAGGACGGGCTGCGGCGCACCGGTTACGACGAGGTGAGCCTCACCTCGCTGTCCAGCGCCGACTACTCGGGCATCGAGGACGTGGTAGGGGGGATCATCAACGACCCCATGTGCCAGGGATCGGTCGGCGTGAGCCTGCCCAGCCTGCGGGTCGACGCCTACACCGTTGGCATCGCCAGCGAGATCGCCAAGGTGCGCCGCACGGGGCTCACGTTCGCCCCCGAGGGGGGTACGTGGCGGATGCGGCGGGTCATCAACAAGCTCATCCGCGAGGAGGACCTGTTCGGCGCCGCCGAGTCCGCCTTCTCGCAGGGCTGGCAGCGCATGAAGCTGTACTTCCTCATCGGGCTGCCCACCGAGGAGGACGACGACGTGCTCGGCATCGCCGAGCTGGCCCGGGCATGCGCGGCCATCGGCCGTCGCCACACCGGGCGGGTGACGGTGAGCGTGTCGGCCGGAGGGTTCGTGCCGAAGGCCCAGACGCCGTTCCAGTGGTTCGGGCAGGCCACGGTGGCCGAGCTGCAGGCCAAGGTCAACCTGTTGAAGGACGCCGTGCGCCGCGACAAGGGCGTGCAGCTCAAGTGGCACGACGCCAGGGCCACCCTGGCCGAGGGCCTGGCCAGCCGGGGCGATCGGCGGCTCGGCCCGGTGATCGAGGACGTCTGGCGGGCCGGCGGCACCTTCCAGGAGTGGTCCGAGCACTTCGACCTGCGTCTGTGGGAGGACGCCATGGCCCGCCACGGGCTGTCCGTGGACTGGTACGTCCATCGCCAGCGCAGCGAGGACGAGGTGCTGCCCTGGGACCACCTCTCCGCCGGGCTCCACAAGGACTTCCTGTGGCAGGACTGGCAGGACGCGCTGCGGGCCTCGGTGGTGGAGGACTGCCGGTGGACGCCGTGCTACGACTGCGGGGCCTGCACCGGCTACGGCGTGGAGCACGTCGTGGCCTCGCCGGTGCCCCCCGCCGGGGGCAGCCAGGGGACCGGGCAGGAGCTCCCCGGCGGGTTCGTCCCCGTCCAACTGGTGCGGCGGGGCTGATCGTGCGGGCCCGGGTTCGGTTCGCCAAGGTCGGCAAGGTCCGCTGGACCAGCCACCGCGACGTGGCCCGCATGTGGGAGCGGGCCCTGCGCCGCGCCCAGGTGCGGCTGGCCTACACCCAGGGCTTCTCCCCCCGCCCCCGCATCAGCTTCGGCCTGGCCCTTCCCACCGGCGCCGAATCCGTGGCCGAGTACCTCGACCTCGACCTGGCCGAAGGGGCCGGCGTCGACGTCGCATCCCTGCCCGGCCGGCTCAGCGCCGTCCTCCCCGACGGCGTCGACGTCCTCGCCGCCGTCCGCCTCGATGAGCGGGCCCCGTCCCTCCAGCACGACGTGACGTCCTGCTCGTGGGTGGTCGACACCGCCGCTCCCACCCCGGAGCGGCTGCGGTCGCTGGTGGCGTCGACGCTGGCCGCCCCGGCCATCGTCCTCACCAGGGAGCGCAAGGGTCAGCGCTCCGAGGAGGACGTCCGGCCCGCCATCCTGTCCTGTTCCGCCTCCGGCACCACGGTCGAGTGCGAGCTGGCCGCCCAGCCCCGCGCCCTCCGCCCGTCGGAGCTCCTCCGGGCCCTCGGCGGCGACCTGGAGGAGGTGCGGGTGCGCAGGACCTCCCAGTGGATCGAGCGCGACGGCGCGCGGGGGGAGCCCATCCCGCTCCCCCCTGGCGCGACGGGCGCGCCGCACGCCGTCGGGCGTGCGTCATGAGAAGGGATCTTCCCCATGTCCGAGCCCGTACCGGGGCCCGCCGCCGGCGGGCCCCCCGACGCCGTCCCCTCGCAGGGCCCCGATGGCGCCCTGGCGCCGACGTCCGCGTCCGCGCCTGCGCCTGACGACGCCTCCACGCGGGGCCGCAAC
>JALYMX010000127.1 GCA_030773495.1 Actinomycetota bacterium
ATCGCCCAGGCGCTGGGCGTGTTGATGGTGCGCCACGACCTGACCAGCGCCGAGGCGTTCGACCTGCTGCGTGACCGCGCCCTCGTGCGAGGTTCTTCACTGCGCGAGGCGGCCGAGTTCGTCTTGGTGGAGAGACTGAGCGCTGATCGTGGGAAGCAGGGCCCTGAGCGTTGATGCCCGGACGGCGCGTCGGCCCGAGGCGGGACGCGTGTCGCCTCGGGCAGAACGGCGACGAGCGACGCGAACACCGCCTGCTCCGCGGCCGGGGCCGTCCTCGTCGTTGTGGTCCTCGGCACTACTGCCGAGATCAAGGCCAAGGGACCGGTGAGTCCACAGGCCGCGGCGTCGCAGGACTCGGCGTGGTCTCCTGATCTGGCCCCACCTCGGGCCCGAGTGCTCACGGGATTTTGCTCCACCCCGCCGGACGGCCCCGCGATTTCCCTTAATTAACGTCCGCTCCAACCGATCCCCCTACGCCCGGTCCGGCGCGGGCGCGAAGCGCCGATCGGACGCGGCCTCTTGTGTCAAGCTCGGAATCATCGGTCCGGCGCGTTCGGTGCCCTCCTCAGACCCTGAGCTTGACGCCCACCGCTCTCTCAAAGTAAGCGACGGTCGCACGCGCATAGTCGGCGGGCCAATCGGCCCCTGTGGAGGCCGCCAGCCTCTGCGCCCGGGGCAGGAACGTCTCCGCGAGCGCGACATAGCCGTCGATGGCCGAGTCGATGGTCGCCTCGAGCGGCGGGAGCGACTCGAGGATGCGGTTCTGCTCGTCGGTCAGGTACCGCCGCAGCCGCTTGGTGAACGGGAAGAGGCCGGCGCCCTCCCGGGTCGATTCGAGGCCTTGCTCGGCGAGGAAGAGCCGCACCAGACCAATATCCCGCATCAGGATCACGCCGTTCGTGGCAGGGACCGGCTCGTCCCGGCCGATGGCAGCCACGACGTTGCCGAGCATGTAGAGGAACCACAGCGCGGCGCCCTCAGGGAAGAAGGGTTCGCGTCGCCGGTCGGGCCGCGGTCGGGGCCCGGAAGGCAGCAGCCCGGCCTTGTCGAAGAGAGGAACCATGCCCTCGATGGCGTGGCCGTCGACCGATCCCGCCACTCGGAACACCACATCGAAGTGGAGCCAGTCGGGCGTGATGCACACGCCGCCGCCGGTGGCCGGCTGGCTGGGACCCGCCGGGTTCAGGCTGGCGAAGGAGTGGATGTTCACCGTGGGCGTGATGCAGTGGATGAGGTCAACCCACCCTTCAGCCAGTTCGGCTGTTGACTCCTCGGCAACGAGTACCTGCAGGTCGACGTCGCTGAACGCGTCGCCCGCCCCCACCGCGAACCCACCGACGAGGTAGGCGGCGAGGACACGATCGTCGGCTTCGAGCACCTCGCTCGCCCGTGCGATGAAGGCCTGGTGGCGCGCCGTCGTGGCCGCCTGCACGCCCGCCAGAGAGTATCGGCTGGAGGACGGGCTCATGCCGCCGCCTCATCCTGGAGGACGGCAACGGCGCACTCCAACAGGGCGGTGAGTCGCCCAGGTGGGCGCGGCGCAGGCGCCGCCTGGCCGCCGCCGCCACGGGCGTCCACCGGGGTCGTCGCCACGACGGCGCTCGCCGCACGGCAGCTCAGGGCCGACGCCGCGGCGAAGACCGCGGCGGTCACCATGTCGGTCACTAGGACGCCCTCGTCCCGGTAGGCCGCGAGCTCCTCGGCCGTGGTCCGATACGGGGTGGGCACGGTCCAGCCGGACCCGCACCGCGCGCCCAGCCCGGCAGCGTCCGCTCCGGCTTGGAGGTGCGAAGTGAGGCTGGGATCTGCTGAGGCGTAGCGAGCGGGCCGGAGGTAGTGGCAGGACACTCCGTCGTCCCGGAGGGCTCGGTCGAGCACGACGCAGTCACCCCATCGCAGATCGTTCGAGATGGCCGGCGCCGGCCCGATGGCGATGAACGAGCCGACCCCGAGGGCGGCGAGGTGCTCGAGAAGCGCGACTGGGGCGGGGGCACCGAGCCCGAGGCACGCGATGGCGACCGGCGGGCCGGTGGTCGTCAGGTACACGGACCCGTTCGCGGGACGCAAGGTCGGTGACTCCCGGTAGCTGTCGGGCTGGCTCGCCAGGTGCGCCGTGATGAAGATCTGCGACGTGAACACCGCGCCGACGGGCACGACACCGGGATCCCATCCCCGATCGCGGGCGAAAGACAGCATGTGCGAAGCGCCGTAGACGGCTTTCCTGCGGGCCTTGTCGGCCATCAGCGGGCTCATGGCCGTCGAGCGTGCAGTCTCCACGGCGGACCGCAGGCTCGGCCAGCTGCTGAAGCCGTGCTCGCGCGCCACCACCAGCTGGGCGGCGGCGAGCGTCGTTCCGCCAGCCCCGTTTCGCAGCCGGCGGGCGGCTTCGGCATCGCCGCTCCTCGCCGCCCGGTGCAGCTCCTTCGCCTGCCTGCGCAACTGTGCCAGGTCGGGTCGATCAGGCAAGGTGGCCATGTGCACCTCCTCCCGTACGCCTGGGGCCCGCAGCTCAGGCCGAAAGGAGAGCGCTGCGCGATTGAGAGAAGGAGGTGGACTCAGTCCTTCCCGCGGGCCCGGGAGCGCCCTCCGACGCACAGCGGACGGTACCTGCCAATGAAGGGTCCTGCAATTGCTGGGTGCTGCTTCACGACGCGCCGATCGGTACGCCGCGCCCCATCGAGAACGCCCGCGTCGGGTCGTGCGATAGGTGCGGCGGTGCGGTCGGTCGGCCAGTTTGCGACCTACTCGTGAGGAAGGCTGCTCCCACGGCGGCATGATGTGCGCATGACGCTCTCACGTGGCGTCGCCGGCTCGTCAGTCCGCCGAGGCGGCGCCGGGCGGTGGGCGGAGCTCGGCCGCCGAGGGCAGCGACGCCAGGGCGTCCGAGAAGGCGGCCGCCACCCGGCGGTGGCCTTCGGTGCTCGGGTGGAACCCGTCGACGGCGATGAGGGCGGGATCGATCCCGCCGCCGGCGGCCGCCTCGAGGTCGACGACGACGGCGCCCTCGGCCTCTGCGACGCGGGCGATGGCGGCGTTGAAGCCAGCGACGCCCTCGGTGATCGCCTCGGCCGACGGCAGACCCAACGGCAGCGGACAGCCGCTGCCGCCGGGCAGGCACGCCCGCACGACGGGTAGGTCCACCACCGGGGGCGTGCTGGCGACGAGCACGTCGGTGGCCCCGCCCCGACGCAGGGCGCGAACGAGCGTCCCCAGGTCGCGCTCGTAGCGCGCCACCGGCACCTGACGCACGAAGTCGTTGACGTTGAGCCAGACGGTGACGAGCCGGGGCTCTTCGGCGAGGGCGGGCTGCAGCTCCCGGGCGAGGGCCTCTTGGACGGTCGCCCCGCTCACGCCGACGTTGACGAGCGTGGCCGAGCGGGCGAGGGCGGTCCGGTGGAAGACGCTGGGCCAGGACTGCGTGAGGGGGTCATCGGCGCCGATGCCGACCGTCTCGCTGGCGCCCACGGCCACGTAGGTGAACGGCGGCGGCAGCGCCTCGGGCTCGAGCGTTTCGGCCGGTCCACCCGCGCACGCGCTCGCCAGCAGTGCCAGGGCGGCAAGGGCGAGCGGGAGGCGGCGTGCCCCGGCGCCGCGCACCCGCCTCACCCCTCCCCCATGGCGTCGCGGGCCGGCAGGCGGGCGGCACCCATTGCGGGAACGGTACCGGCCAGCAGGGCGAGCACGGCCGAGCCGAGGATCCCCGCGCTGAGCACGACCACCGGGAGCGACACCGTGACGCCGACCAAGCCCTGGGCACTCAGGTAGTCGTTCACC
>JALYMX010000128.1 GCA_030773495.1 Actinomycetota bacterium
ACCGGGGACCCTGGCGTCTCCCCGGACCGGACTCACACCGGCTGGCTGCCCTGAGCTTGCAGATCGGTTACGTCACGACAACCTCCTTGTCATCGTGGCGCCCGATCGTCTGGGCGCACTCGTACACGTGTTCGATACTGAACGCAAGGCGAAGTCGTTCTGCGGCAAGACTTTTACGGCATCGGCCGAGGCGCCCCCAGCCGCGGAACGTTCTCATTCGACCACGCTCCGTTGACCGAGGAGGCGGCGGCTGGCGGTGGCGGCCGTGCCCCTCGTCGCTGGCGGCGGGCGAGCTACCGCCGCCCCCATCCACCGACATCCGGGCCTGTGCGGCCGAGCACAACGTCGAGTTGGCCGTCGTGACCTTGTGCGCCTCCTGGCGCAACCGCATCCACGGCGGCCTCGTGGGACTCGTGGTCCCGTGCCGTCGATGGGGACGTAGCGCAGCGCCTGGAACTGCTGATGGGAGGAGACTACGAGGGCTCGGGGCGGTCCTCCGGCCGGTCGCCCGGGCCCCGCCTGGTCTTGTCGAGCTTCTGCGCCATGGTGTCGACCTTCTCGAGCTTGTCGCGGTACTTGCCCTGGGTCTTCTTGTCCACGAAGTCGGTGGCCTTCTCCACGCCGGCGGCGATCTTGTCGCCCTTCGTGTCCACCACCTGCTTCACGGTCTTGGTGAGCTTGCCAAGGTTGACCATGTCACTCCTCTGGACGGGACTGGGTGATGCCATCGTCCTACACGAGGCGCCGACTCGGGCCGCGGGCGGCGACCGTGCTCATCCAGCGCCGGCATAGCGCCCGAGCACCGTTTGCAGAACCCGCTGGCCAACGTCTCTGTAGGTGGGGCGGCCGTCGAGGCCGATCCCAACCAGCATCAGCGCGAACAGGAGAACCCACCCGACGGCCCTTCGCTCCAGCTCGGCGTCGACGCCGTACGTCGCGGTGAAGGCAGGCAGCGCCGAGGGTGGCAGGAGCAGCCACGCACCGGCGAGGTCGGTCGCCGGGTCGCCGGCGCACAGGTCGCCGAAGTCGATCACGGCGGCCAGCGTCCCGCCGCCAACGAGGACGTTGGCCGGGTGAAGATCGCCGTGGACCCAGCACCGGGGACCCGACCACGGCGAGGCCGCCGACGCCCAGTTCCACACGCCTCTCGTCCGCGCCATGTCGACCTCGCTCGACAGCTCGCACAGCCGAGCGTCGACGGTGGCGGCGCGCTGCGCCAGCGGCACGCCGCGGTAGGGGTTCGCCGGGGCGTCGAGCGGCGCTTGGTGGTGCAGTGCGCGAAGGAAGTGGGCGAGCCGCAGGGCGGCGTCCTCCGGCGCCGTGAGAGGTCCCCGATCCCCAGGGCAGCCGGCGAGCCACGGGACGACCGACCACGGCCACGGGTAGTCGGCGCACGGCCTCCCGACCCGCACCGGAACCGGGACCGCAGCGTCAGCCGGGGGGCCAGCTCGGGCAGCCACCATTTGCTCCTTGGCGGCGAGCAGGGCGGCGATGGCGCGTCGGGGCAGCCGGACGAGGAGGTCGTCACCCAGACGCCACAGCAGGTTGTCCCAACCGGCGCCGAGCTCGACGAGCGGTCGGTCGGCCAGGTCGGGGTGTTGGTCGCCAGCAGCGAGCGAACGAGGCGCTCGTCCACCTCGACCTCGGCGGGTGGCGAACCCACGGGGCCAGCATACGGACGCCATCCTCGTAGCGCCCGTGGGTCACGCCGTGCGGCTGCCAGCCGTGCGGCGGTCATCGAGGCGGCGCATGACCGGGAAGGCGGTGACGCCGTGCAGCACCACCGACACCAGCACGACGAAGGCGACCACCGCCCACAGCGTCGGCGCCCGGGCGAAGTCGGCCTCTTCGAGGGCGTGGGCCAGGTAGTAGATCGATCCGATCCCCCGGACGCCGAAGAAGGCGATGGCGATGCGCTCACCGGGCGGCGTCGTCGTCCGCGCCAGTGACACGAGGCCGGCCAGCGGTCGGAGGACCAGCACGGTGACGAGGCCGACCAGGGCGCCGCGCCACCCGAGGGGGGAGAGGACGCCGTCGACGATCGCCCCTCCGAGGAGCACCAGGAGCACGACGGTGAGCAGTCGTTCGATGTTCTCGGCCGTGGTGTGCAGCACCTCGTGGTAGCCGTGGTCCCGCTCCTGGCGGCGGATCATGCAGGCGGCCACGAACACGGCGAGGAACCCGTAGCCGTGGGCGAGCTCGGTGAGGCCGTAGACCAGCAGCGTGGCGGCCAGGGCGACGAACCCCTCGCTCGACTCGGCCAGCTTGCGCTCGGTCGGGATGTGGAACACGACCCATCCGAGCGCCCGGCCGGCGACGACGCCCAGCACGAGCGCGACGCCGAGCTTGACCACCACGTCGTCGAGGAACCACCCCCCGACCCACTCGCCCACGCCGGCCGCCCCGGCAGCCGCGATGGCGGCGTTGGTGAACGGGAACGCCAGCCCGTCGTTGAGCCCCGCCTCCGAGGTCAGCGCGAAGCGCACGTCGTCTTCGTCCCCCTCCCCGGGCGGCCCCACCTGGACGTCGCTGGCCAGCACGGGGTCGGTCGGAGCCACGACCGCTCCGAAGAGCATCGCCGTGGCCGGGGCCAGCCCGAGGACCCACCAGCCGACGAGGCCGGCCGCCACGATCGTCACCGGCATGCCCACGGCGAGCAGCCGCCACGTCGGTCGCCACGTTGCCCACCCGAAGGGGCGGTCGAGGCTGAGCCCCGTGCCCATGAGGGCCACGATCACCGCCAGCTCGCTGATGCGCTCGACGAACGCCCCGTGCTCGATGGGGTCGGCGCGGGGAAGCTCGAGCGGCAGGGAGAAGATCACCACGCCGAGGGCGACGTAGACCATGGGGAACGAGAGTGGGTGCCCTGCGAGCAGCATCGGGAGCGCGCTGGCCCCGAGGGTCACGGCGCCGACGATGGCGAGGAGCAGGTCGTAGTGGTCCATGCCACAACACTTCCCGACTCGGCCGCTGACGAAGAGACCAGCAAGGGAGAGCCAAGCGCCGAGGATCGAGAGCCAAGCGATCGCCAAGCCGGGGGCGCGAGCTTCCTCCTGATCTCGACCACGCAGGAGGCCCAGATGCAAGGACACGAACGCCGACGGTTGCTCGGCAAGGCGCCCCTGGCCCTCAAGCTCGTCCGGTACGCCAGCCGCGGGCGCTATCGCCGCATGGCCACCTTCTTCCGCTCAAGCGTTCTGTGATGCCTCACGCCCGCTAGGCGGGCGTCAGACGTCGGAGAACGCCGGGGCGTTCATGGCCCCGGTGCGGGCTGCGGCTGACCGCCCGGTTCAGGTGCGGACGAACGTCACCTTCTTGGCGCCGCTGGTGCATTCGTAGTGCGCCCGGGGAAGAGGGTCCTGCTCGGCGCTGGTCCGCACGCAGTGGTAGCCCTCCACGTCCACCTCCTGGGGGCCCTCGGCGCCGGTGCGCTGCCCGGCGACACGGACGAACGCCTCTGCCTCGTCGCAGGAGAGGCCCGTCGCCGTGACGTCGCTGGCCAGGTCCTCGCTGTCCGGCGTGAACGTCACGGGCTCGCATTCCTGGGATCCGGCGGTCTCATTCGCGCTCGTCGCCGTCGTGTCGCCGGCGACCTCGTCGCCGTCGTCGCCGCAGGAAGCGATCATCAGTCCCAGGACGGCGACGAGCGCCAGCGTCCTACGCATGGGTCGGGCTCCCTTCTGACAGGTCGACGTGGTGGATGAACCGCGACGCCGGCGTGCGACGACCTCAGAGCCGGTCGACGATGGCGGCGGCAAACTCGGAGCAGCGGACCTCCGTGGCTCCCGAGGTGAGGCGGGCGAAGTCGTAGGTGACGATACCTTCGCCGATGGTCGCCTCCAGCGCCCGAACGATGTCGGACGCCGCCTCGGTCCACCCCAGGTGCTCGAACATGAGCACGCCGGACAGGAGCAGGGAGCCGGGGTTCACCTTGTCCTGGCCGGCGTACTTGGGCGCCGTCCCGTGGGTGGCCTCGAACAGCCCGTGCCCGGTCACGTAGTTGATGTTGGCGCCGGGGGCGATGCCGATGCCCCCGACCTGGGCGGCGAGGGCATCCGAGAGGTAGTCGCCGTTGAGGTTGGTGGTGGCGATGACGTCGAAGTCCTCGGGGCGGGTGAGCACCTGCTGCAGCGTGATGTCGGCGATGGCGTCCTTCACCAGGATGCGGTCGCCCGGCTGCCCGCCGCAGTCGTCCCACCCGACGGCCACGTCGGCGAACTCCTCGCGGGTCAGCTCGTACCCCCAGTTGCGGAACGCCCCCTCGGTGAACTTCTGGATGTTGCCCTTGTGCACGAGGGTGACGCTCCTGCGCCCATGGCGGGCGGCGTACTCGATGGCGGCCCGCACCAGCCGCTTGGAGCCGGTCTCGGAGATGGGCTTGATGCCGACGCCGGAGTCGGGCCGGATGTCCCAGCCGAACTCCTCGCGCAGCAGGGCGATCAGCCGCTTGGCCTCCTCGGTGCCCTCCTCCACCTCCATCCCGGCGTAGATGTCCTCGGTGTTCTCGCGGAAGATCACCATGTCGACCTTCTCGGGGTGCTTCACGGGCGAGGGCACGCCGCGGAACCAGCGCACCGGGCGCAGGCACACGTACAGGTCGAGGATCTGGCGCAGGGCCACGTTGAGCGAACGGATGCCGCCGCCGACGGGCGTGGTGAGCGGGCCCTTGATGCCGACCAGGGCGTGGCGGAAGGTGGTGACGGTGTCCTCGGGGAGCCACTCCCCCGTCTCCCGGTACGCCTTCTCGCCGGCCAGGACCTCCTGCCACGCCACCCGCTTGCCGTGGCGGGCCGCCGCCGCGTCGAGGACGGCCTTGGCGGCCGGCCAGATGTCGACGCCCGTCCCGTCGCCCTCGATGAACGGGATCACGGGCTCGTCGGGGACGCGCAGCGCGCCGTCGGGCCCCATGGTGATCTTCTCGGCCATCGGCGGATGGTAGCGAGCGTCAGCTCGACGGGCCCAAGCCGAGGTTGGCGTAGATCTCCCTCGTCGCCGTCGACCGGTTGAGGGTGTAGAAGTGCAGCCCCGGGACGCCGGCGTCGAGCAGCTCCTGGCACAGCTCGGTGGCCACCTCGACGCCGATGCGGCGCACCTCCTCGGGCCGGTCACCCACCTCGGCGATGCGGGCGGCCAGATCCGGCGGGAACTCGGCGCCGGCCAGCTGGGCGAAGCGCTGCACCTGGCCGGCGTTGGTGACCGGCATGACCCCGGGGATCACCGGCGTGGTCACCCCTCGCTCGTCCAGCTCGTCCACCATCCGCAGGTAGTCGCCGGCCCGGAAGAAGAACTGGGTGACGCCGAAGTCGGCGGCCCGCAGCTTGGCCGCCAGGTGGTCGCGATCGGCGGCCCGGTCGCCTGCCGAGCGCGGGTGCAGCTCGGGGTGGGCGGCCACGCCGACCGAGAAGTCACCGAGCGAGCGCACCAGCTCCACCAGGTCGAGGGCGTAGCGCAGGTCGGCCGGGGGCGCCGGCATCCCCTCGGGGACCACGGGCGGATCCCCGGCCAGGGCCAGGACGTTCTCCACACCGTGGTCGCGGTAGCCCGTGACGATGTCGGTGAGCTCGCCCCGGCTGTGGCCGGCGCAGGTGAGGTGGGCCATGGCCGTCATCGAGGTGTCGCGGTTGATGCGCAGGACGATGTCGCGCGTGCGCTCGCGGGTGGACCCGCCGGCGCCGTAGGTGACCGACACGAACGACGGCCGCAGGGGCTCCAGCTCGGCCAGCGCCTTCTCCAGCTGGCGCTCGGCCTCGTCGGTCTTCGGCGGAAAGAACTCGAACGAGAAGGTGCGCCCGGCGGCCAGCAGGTCGGCGACGCGGGCCATCGCGCTCAGGCGGCCCGGCCGGCCCGGCGCTCGGCGGCGGCGACGGCGTTGCGGAACAGCATGGCCACCGTCGTCGGGCCCACGCCGCCGACGCGCGGGGTGATGGCGCCGGCGACCTCGGCCACCGACTCGTCGACGTCGGGGAGGAGCCGACGGCCCTCGTAGCGGACGCCGCCGCCCACCACCACGGCGCCCGGCGTGACGTGCTCGGGCCGGAGGATCCCGGGCACGCCGGCGGCCGCCACCACGATGGCCGCCCGCCTGGTGTAGCGGGGCCAGTCGGGGACGCCGGTGTGGACGACGGTGACGGCGGCGTTGGCGGTGGGCCGCTTCTGGCTGAGCAGGAGGGCGAGGGGACGCCCGAGGGTGGTGCCCCGGCCCAGCACGACGACCTCGCGCCCGGCCACCGGGATCTCGTAGTGGGCCAGCAGCGCCTCGATACCGGCCGGCGTGCACGGAACGGGACCGGCCAGGCCCACGGCCAGGCGCCCCATGTTGAGCGGGTGCAGGCCGTCGACGTCCTTGTCGGGGTTCATCACGGCGAGGGCCGCCTCGTAGTCGATCTGGGGCGGCGTGGGGTGCTGGACCAGCATGGCGTCGACCGCGCGGTCGTCGTTCCACTCCCGGATGACGGCCACCAGGTCGGCCTGGGTGGCGTCGGCGGGGAGGTGCACGTGGGGTGACTCGAGTCCCAGCTCGGCCGCCCGCTGCTGCTTCACCCGGATGTAGCCGGCGCTGGCGCTGTCGTCGCCCACCAGGATGGTGCCGAGGCCCGGGGTGCGGCCGGTCTCCTTCTTCAGGGCAGCGACCCGGTCGGCCACCTCGGCGAACACGGCTTCGGCGACGGGAGCGCCGGCGAGCAGGCGGGCGGTCAATGGAGGAAGTGACGCTCGCCGGTGAGCACCATGGCCACGCCGTGCTCGTCGGCCGCCGCGATCACCTCGTCGTCGCGCAGGCTGCCCCCGGGCTGGATGACGACGGCGGCGCCGGCGGCCACGGCGGCGTCGACGCCGTCGCGGAACGGATAGAAGGCGTCGCTGGCGCACGCACCGCCCCGGGC
>JALYMX010000129.1 GCA_030773495.1 Actinomycetota bacterium
CGTGCCGCCCGCCCCGCCCGTCGACGACCGGCCGTGGGCGGCGCTGGTGCCGAGCCTCGATCCCACGACCATGGGCTGGAAGGACCGGTCGTGGTACCTGGGCGACCTCGGGCCGCAGCTGTTCGACCGGAACGGCAACGCCGGCCCCGCCATCTGGTGCTCGGGACGGGTCGTGGGCGGATGGGCGCAGCGGGCGACGGGCGAGGTCGTGACCCGGGTGCTGGTCGACGTCGGGCGGGACGCCCTCGCCGTGATCGAGGCCGAGGTGGCCCGGCTCCAGGCGTGGCTCGCCGCCAGCGGCGCCGTCGTCAAGCCCCGGTTCCCCACCCCGCTCCACAAGGAGCTGGCCTCGTGACGAGGGGTGGTGGCGAGGTGGCGCTCGTGCTCGACGGGCACGACGTGACGATCTCCAGCCCCGACAAGGTCTTCTTCGCCGAGCGGGGCGAGACCAAGCTCGACCTCGTCGAGTTCTACCGGGCCGTCCGGGGACCGCTCCTCGCCGCCATGGGCGGGCGTCCGGTGCTGCTCCAGCGCTTCCCGGAGGGCGCCGGCGGCAGCTCGTTCTTCCAGAAGCGGGTCCCGGCGTCGAAGCCGCCGTGGTTGCGAACCGTCGACGTGAGCACGCCCAACGGCACCGTCTCGAACGCCCTGGTCGCCGCCGACCTGGCCCACGTGGCCTGGGCGGTGAACATCGGGTGCCTCGGCTTCCACGTCTGGCCGTCGCCGGCCGATCGCCAGGACCGGGCCGACGAGCTGCGCATCGACCTCGACCCGTCACCGGGAGTCCCGTTCGACATGGTCCGGGAGGCGGCGCTGGTGGTGCGCGCCGTCCTCGACGAGCTCGGCCTCGTGGGCTGGCCGAAGACGACGGGGAACCGCGGGGTCCACGTCTACCTGCGCCTCGAGCCCCGGTGGGACAGCGTCGGCGTGCGGGCCGCGGCCGTCGCCCTGGGCCGGGAGATGGAGCGCCGGCGCCCCGACCTCCTCACCGCCGCCTGGTGGAAGGAGGAGCGGGGCCGGCGGGTGTTCGTGGATTTCAACCAGAACGCCCCGCACAAGACGGTGTTCGGGGCCTGGTGCGTGCGGGCCCGCCCCGGCGCTCAGGTGTCGACGCCGTTCTTCTGGGACGAGCTCGACCACTCGTTCCGCCCCGATCGCTTCACCATGCCCGTGGTGGCAGAGCGCGTGGCCCGGGACGGCGACCCGTGGGCCGGCATGTACGAGCGCCCGCAGTCCATCGAGGCGCTGCTGGCCATGTACGACCGCGACCTGGCCGAGGGGCTCATGGACGCCCCCTGGCCGCCGGTGTACCCGAAGCAGCCCAACGAGCCGCCGCGGGTGGCGCCGAGCCGGGCGAGGAAGGCCGGCGGCGCCCACTGAGCCGAGGCGAGCGCCGAAGGGAGGGTCCGCGTCGCCGTCACACCCCGTCGGTAGCTTCTCGACCATGGCCGAGACCGCCGTCACCGCCCCGCCGGCACCACCGGATCACGCAACCCTCGATCCCTCCTGGGGGCAGCTGCTCGCCCGGCTGGCGGAGGAACGGCCGGTCGACCGCCACGCCTCGGCGCTCGTCGATGGCGCCCTGGAGATCTGGGCCCGCCCGGGCTTCGAGAAGCTGGCGTCCCTGCCGTGGCTGCGGTTCCAGCCGTTCCCTCACCAGTTGGCCGCCGCCACTCGGGCGCTGCGGTCGATGTCGGGCCGGGCCATCCTCGCCGACGAGGTCGGGCTGGGCAAGACCATCGAGGCCGGGCTCGTCGCCACCGAGCTGCGCGTGCGCGGCCTGGCCAACCGCGTGCTGGTCCTCGCGCCGGCCGGTCTGGTCGAGCAGTGGCGCGAGGAGCTGGAGCGCAAGTTCGCTCTGTCCACGGTGGTGCCGCACCGGGGCTCGTGGCCGGAGGGCAGCAACACCGTCGTCGTCGCGTCGCTCGCCGCGGCGCGCCGCCCGCCGCTTCGCGACGCCCTCGTCGCCGAGCCATGGGACCTGGTCGTCGTCGACGAGGCCCACCGCGTCAAGAACCCACGGAGCGCATCGGGGCGTCTGGCCAGGTCCGTCCGCGCCCGCTACCTCCTCCTGCTCACCGCCACGCCGGTCGAGAACCGCCTGGGCGACCTGTTCGAGCTGGTGAACCTGGTCCGCCCCGGCCACCTCGGCACCCCGGCGCAGTTTCGGGCCCGCCACGGCGCTACGGGCGCCACCGACCCCACCCACGACCTGGCGGGCCTGCGCGAGCGCCTGGCCCACGTCATGGTGCGCCACCGGCGGAGCGAGGTCGCCCTCATGCTCCCCCGCCGTCTCGCCGCCACGCGCGTCGTGCCGCCCCTGCCCGAGGAGGCCGACCTGTACCGGCTGGTGTCCGAACGCGTCCGCGCGGAAGGCCGCGGCGCCCCCGCCTCGCGCGCCCTCGCGCTACGGGTGGCCCAGCGGCTGGCCGGCTCGAGCCCCTGGGCCCCCGCCGCCACGCTGCGCAAGCTGGGGTGGGACGACCTGGCCGACAGGTGCGCGGCCGTCGACCGTACGGCCAAGGCGGAGGCCTTGCTCGACACGCTGTCACGGCACCTCGCCGTCGGGGACAAGGTGATCGTCTTCACGGCGTTCAGAGAGACCCTCGACGGCCTCCGCCGCGCCCTGGCCGCCGCCGGCCTGCCTACCGCCGTCTACCACGGGAGCCTCTCCCGCCGGGAGAAGGAGGCGGCGATCGAGGCCTTCCGGGGCGACACCCCGGTGCTGCTGACCACCGAGGCCGCCGGAGAGGGGCGCAACCTGCAGTTCTGCCACGTCATGGTGAACTACGACCTGCCCTGGAACCCGATGCAGCTCGAGCAGCGCTTGGGCCGCGTCCACCGCATCGGCCAGGACCACGACGTCACCCTCACGAACCTCGTCGGGCGCGACACGATCGAGGAGCGCATCCTGCGGGTCCTCGAGGCCAAGCTGAACCTGTTCGAGCTGGTGGTGGGCGAGCTCGACATGATCCTCGGCCGGATCGAGGAGGACTTCGACTTCGAGTCCTCGGTGTTCCAGGCGCACCTCGCCAGCCGCGACGACGAGGAGCTCGACACCCGGCTCGGCGCCCTGGGCGACGAGCTGGCGGCGGCACGCACCGAGCACCACGCCGGGCGGGCGCGGGTCGACCAGTTGATCGAGGACGGCCGACGGTGACGACGAAGGGTCCCGTGAGGTTCTGGCTCGACTACGCGGAGCGCCACGGCGCCCTCTTCGAGGACCACGGCGACTGTGTGGCGCTGCTGCTCCCCGACGGCCTCCGCCAGCGTCACCGCCTTCCCGAGGAGGTGACGGTGACCGCCGATCCCGACGTCGCTCGCCACGACGACGCCCTCCTGCTGGCCCCCGGGCAGCCTGTGCTGGAGGACGCGGCCGACGACGTGCTGTCCGCGGGCGACGTCGGCGTCGTCGCCCTCGGCTGGCCCCGGTCGGTCCCGCCCTCCGCCGAGGTGCTGGAGGCCCGAGCCCGCGAGCAGATCCCGGTCGCCCACGGGAGGATCGACGCGGCCGGCGCTCCCGGCCGAGCGCTCCTGCCGGTCCTCCGGGTCGGCGCCCTGATCACCTACTCGGTCTCCCTCGACGAGCGCTTCCAGGAGCGCGAGGAGGCGTGGGTCGACGCCACGACCGGCTGCCCGCTACCCGATGACGTCGCCGCGGGCGTCGCGTCATGCCCGCCGAGCGACGGGGAAGCGGCGGGCCCGAGGATGCCCGGCGACGTCGACACGGCAGCGGCAGCGGCGGCACGGCACCTGGCGGCGCGCGGCGAGCCGCGGCTGGCCGAGCTCGGACGCCAGGCGCAACGAGCGTGCCACGAGGAGCTGGCCAGGGCCGAGGCCTACTACGCGGCGGCGCTCGCCGCCATCGGGCGCCGCCGGGCGGGAGCGCCGCCCGAGCGGGCACGGATGCTCGATGCGCAGGCCGAGGCAACGAGGATCGAGCGCTCGCGGCGGTTGGCCGAGATCGAGGAGAAGTTCGGCCCGCGCCTCGCCGTGCGGCCCTTTCGCATGCACCTGGTCCTCGTGCCCGCGCTCCGCCTCCCGGTGGTCGTCCGCCGCGGCACGCGGTCGTACCCGCTCACGCTCTCCTGGCTCCTCTGGGCGCGCTGCTTCGCCCCATTGCCGTGCCCGTCGTGCCGCTCGATCACCCCCCTCAACGCCGGGCGCCACCGCCTGGGTTGCCACGCCTGCCTGCGGTGACGGCGAGGCTCAGCAGGTGAGCACTTCGACGTCGTAGGCGTCGAAGGCCGGGTCGCGGGTGACGATGGCCAGTCCCTCCGTCTGGGCCTGGGCCACCAACATCCGGTCGAAGGGGTCGCGGTGGTGCTTGGGGAGGCGGCCGGCGAGCTCCGCGTGATCGAACGTGACGTGCAAGGGCGCGAAACCTTCCTCCATGGCGGCGCGGCCGAGCGGCTCGGGGACGTCCAGCTTCCCGACGGCGCTCTTGATGGCGGACTCCCAGATCGACGCGGCGCTCACGGCGACGAGAGTCGATCGGTCCGCGATCCGCTCACTCGCCTCCCCCTCGAGGCGCTCGCCGGCGAGCCACCACAACAGGGTGTGGGTGTCGAGAAGGAGCGTCACGCGCCCTCGAAGTCGTCCAGCAGCCAGTCCGGCGTCTCGTCGAAGTCGGGAGCCATCCTGACGCGACCGGCCCAGCGGCCCGGCGAGCGAGGCGCTCGATCACCGGTATAGGGAACGAGACGAGCGACGGGACGCCCGGCCTTGCCGATGATAATCTCCTCACCGGCGGCGGCTCGCTCAACGAGGCGGGAGAGATGCGTCTTCGCCTCGTGGATGTTGACGATCACGGACTAAGTTTAGTCCAGTCATCCTACTCGGGGACCCGCCCGTCGGGCCGTGATGTAACGCCTATCCCGAGTCGGTCCGGTGCCGGGCGACGACACCGATGCGGTCGCCGAGAACGATGAGGACGACCGCGGTGGCGATGGCCACGAGCGAGCCGAGGACGTTCAGCTCGAAGACGTCGCCGGTTCCCAGGGCGTTGGCCACGACGCCGCCGACAACGGACCCGACGACGCCGAGCACCAGGGTCATGAGGAGGCTCAGATGTTGGCGTCCGGGCACGAGAAGGCGGGCAATCACCCCTACGACCAAGCCGAAGACGATGAATCCGATCACATGCTGCTCCGATCGACTGCGGGCTGATGTGGACGCCTGCGTCGTACCCGGGAGTCGAGGTCCTCACGCTCGGCGCTCCCCGTGGCTGGTCCTGGTGGTCGCAGGATCACCGGCGAGGGCAGCGTCATTCCTGCGCCGGGCGGTTGCCGGACGACACCGTCGGGTCCCCGAGCACGAGCAGGTCAACCTCTCCCGGACTCAGCACCGCAGCACAGGGACCGAATGGCTGCGAAGCTCGTCGTTCCTCGTGACGAGCGGTACGACGATGGACTCAGCGAGAGCCAGAGCGGCGTGGGCGTCGATGTCGCCCGTAGGCATCGAAGCGAGAGCGGCGTCCGCGGCGAGTGCTCGCACCGGGAACCACTCGCGCACGACGCGCGCGACGGACGCGAATTCCGCTCCGGCGCGATGGGGCACCCCCTCGTGGCGGGAGCGCGAGGTACTCGGCAATCAGCAGCGATGTGGCATCCAGAGCGACGATCTCGTCGGTCTCGTGGTCGATGCCCTCGAGCAGGCCGGCGAGCACCAGCAGACCGCTCGCGTCAGCGACGACGCTGCTGTGCACCGAGACCCTCGACGGCGGCTCGGCGGCGGTTGGCGGCGCGCCGGCGGATCGCCTCGAACTCCTCGGCGCTCATCGGCCGCGCGTCCTGCCGCCGGGCGAGGAGCTCGGCAGGCGACAGACGCGCCGCGCTGCGGCGAAGGGCCTGGCGGATCCACTCCTGCTGGCTCATGCCCTCGGCCGCGGCTTGCTGAGCCAACCGCTCCACGACGTCAGGCTCCAAGTTCTTCACGTTGACGTCGACCACCGGGCGATGGTGCCATTTCTCTACCGCTCATGGCACCGCGGTCCGTCCCGTACGAGGACAGTCCCGAGAGAGCACCGGCGCCGCCCTCGGTGTCCACCAGGCAGAAGGTGATGCCGACGACCACGCAGGCATGAGCGGTCGCACAGCAAGAGCCACGAAAGCTGGCAAAGCGTCGTAAGCCTTGCGATCGCGTTCGAGACGCTGCTGACCGACAGCTTCTCCTCGGGTGTGCGGCACCGTGTCTCCCGGCGCATTGGGCTGCTGCTCAACACTCATCCGGGGCGAGCGGAACTACTACGTGCAGTCGAATCCACGTACTCGGCTCGTGGCCGGCTCATGCACGGAGAGGAGGTCGGGGAACCCGAGACCCTGATCCAGGCGCGACCGCATTTATTCACGCGTTTGTCGCGTTGGTCGAACGTCTTCCGGCAGCACTAGCCGCGGCTCCACCAGACGCACCCATGGCACACATCTGTGACGACATCGACGAACGCCCCCTGTGGAAGAAGCGCGTCGAATCAAGCCTCCGACGCATCTGCGCTGCCGCGGCAGCAATGCGTCGGCTGATTCGCCCGAGGGCATGACTACGTTGAGCAAGCAGTCCAGTACACGCCCGGCGCGAGCAGCGATCCGACCCGGATAAGGAGCGGTCCGTAAGCCTGGCCAGTGCTCGTCACAGTTCGAGTTCCACCTCGACCGGAAGCTCGATGACAACTTCGAGCTGCGCCTCAAGCTCGGCATGGAGCTCTTGGTGACCTTCGTCCCGCCAGAGGGCAACCGAGAGAGCGTACGGCTCGCTTGCGGTCGTGTCCTCCCATCGATTCACGTTGCGGACCACGAGGAACATCGGGCAGTCGCGACCCGCGTCCAGCCGCTGCGCGAAGACCCTCCGACCAAGCTGATTCGCTCCTCGTGATCGAACCTGCGTCGGCGGATCGAGTTTCACAAGGTGCGACCTCAGCTCGGAAGGTGACGGGGGGCGGTCAGGAGCGTCGGAGGCCTCCTCGCCAGGCGACGCGGCGTCCTGTCCCTCCTCCGCGACCGCTTCATCTTCGAGATCTTCACCTTCGACCTTGGCGAATACTTCGATGGTCTCGTCCAGCGACAAGCCCTTGACGAGATGGAACTCCACCCGGCTCGCCATGTAGTCGAGCCGCCTGACGCGGGTACGCGGCGAGAACGCGAGGGCGATGTCGATGCCACGAGTACCACCGGACTGCAGGAAGCTTGAGGGTACGGGGACCTCATAGATGTGCACACCGTCGATGGGGATCTCAGTACCCGCCACCAGAACCGCTCGGTGGGTCGTCGACTCGATCGCGCGAGCTAGCGATGGCTTGCCGTAGCCAACGAGGAGTCGCTCGCCTTCGAGCCGGGCAGAGGCCGTTCCCTCGAGTTCGTCGGCGAGCGGTAGCCGCTGCGTCGACAGGAGCACGAGCGACCTGGTCGCCTCCGCAGAGAAGTCCGGGAACCGCGATCGAACGCCAGCGGCCACGCGCGCCACGGCCGGGGCGGAGTAGCTCGTGCCGACATCCCAGCTGAGCAGCCTCCCAGCAGCGGCGCGGGCGCCCACAACACCGAGCTCGGCGTCGTTCGATACGAGCCGACCCTCCTCGATCCCTAGAGTGCCGGATCGATGCACCATCTCCGGCTTGACGGCGCCGCCTGGCCCTGGTCCCGTCCTCGTGATGGGCGATGGCCAACCGGGCCTCCCCATCGGGATACGGCGCACCGTCTCTGCGCCGCTTAGTCCGCCGGCAGCGGCGGCCTCGGTCATCCCGCCCACGGTGAGCGCCAGCATCGACGTGGCCGGATCGATGAGCCGGGCTTCCTCCGCCTTGAGCATTGCGGCTGGATATGAGATCGCAGCCGACTCATCGTTCACATCGATGTAGTCGGCAGGGTGTGTGTTGCCCGCAGCGATCACCACGACCAGGCCGTGCCTCCGCGCGAGCTCATCGACCACAGCGGCGGCTGTCATCTGGCGAGGCGGTCGGAACGGTGAGCGCCCGTCGCCGAGCGAGAGGTTCAAGATCGAGGCGCCTTGGTTGACGCACCAGACGATTGCATCGGCGAGGTCACGCTCCCAGAGCTCCTCGTCAGGAAAGAGATTCCGCGCATCGAGGACGCGGGCCGACGCGATCCGACACATTGGCCGAAGGGGCAAACCCCGAGCGATCGCCTGTGGGACATCGCCATGGAGGAGGATCGAGGCGACCATGGTGCCGTGTCCGTGCTCGTCCTGGTCGTCATCGATGCCGGTCCCCAGCGCATCGGATGCGATCACAGCTCCTGCCAGGAGTTCGTGCGCTGACGCTACGCCCGAGTCCACTAGGCCTACGACCGGCGCGCCGTCCGCTGGCGGCAGGATCTCCGGGAGATCGTCGATCCTGGCGTCAAACAGCTGCGGCACGGAGAGCACCGGGATGGGCAGGACATCGATACGCGCGATCACATCGAGTTGCGCTAGATCCATCACTCGGTCGGCCCGAACGTAGACCCGAGCCAAGAGAAGGCCGACGCCGTCGTTTGCCATGGAGTCGACGAATCGGCCCTCGGCTGCCTCGACAGCCGTCCGCAGCTCGTCCAGCCACTCCCGGGCCCGATCTGACTCGCCCGGATGCCAGCATTCGATGTCGAGCCGAAGCTGGGCATCCGGCGCCTGTGACCTGACTGCGTCGCGCACCTCGTCGGCGAGTCGGTCTTCCGGCCCCAGCGGCCTGAGCTCGTCAATGCCGTCAAAGAAGCCGGCGTAGGGCTCGTGCTTCTGGCCTTCCGGGATTCCCCCCTCGAGAGCGTCAAGCCGTTCGTGGAACGCAGCGAGCTCAGGATCGTCAGCGAAGGCCACCACGAGCCGGCTGTGGGAGGAGTCGACCACCCTGAGCCCAGCCCGTCGGAACTCGTCAGCATCGACAGGAGAGCCCAGTTCGAACACGATCACGAGATGCGGCTCGATGCCGATCGGCCGCTCGCGCTGTTGATGACTCATCGTCAGATCGCGGGCGCGTTGGCGGAGCGGCCGCCGTGCTCACGAAGATCGTCATGCCGACGTTGCGAGGGACGGCCTGCTCGGGGGCGACGGGCGCCTGGATCGACCGCTTGTCGAAGCCGAAGAAGGCGAAGTCCGCCGCGGGGGCCAGTTCCTAGCCCTGGGAGGTGCGGACTATCTGACGTCGAGCCTCCCCCCTCTCGATCCCGTATGCCAGGTGCTTCTCCCCAACCGCCTTGTCCATGTCACGGACCATGAGCCGGATGGCGTCAAGCGCGGCCGCCTCGACCTCCGCTGCGCTGAAGCCATCCATGCGCTTCGCGGCAGCGACGAGGTCGACCTCGCTCCTGACCGACCGCAACTTGATAGTCAGGATCTCGGCCCGCTCCTTCTCGTTGGGTGGAGGAAGTTCCACCACCTCATCGAAGCGTCTCCACACGGCCGTATCGAGCAGCATCGGGTGGTTCGATGTGGCGACGAACAATGAGTCGCCTCGATGACCTTCGACCACCTGCAGCAGCGCTGCGACGACCCGTCGGAGTTCGCCGTGGTCGGCTCGGTCGGCACGCTCACGACCCAACATGTCGAACTCGTCGAACAGCAACACCCACGACCCGACGTCGAGGAAGCTGAAAATCTGCTCGAGGTTGCGCGCCGTCTCACCCAAGTAAGACGAGACGATGGTCGCCAGCTGGACTCGAGCGACTGGTAGGCCGAGTTGACCGGCGATGGCTTCAGCGCTCGCAGACTTCCCGCAACCGGGTGGACCCACCAGTAGCAGGCTGGATCGGGGAGGTACGCCGTGCGCGCGCAGGGCGGACCTGTGCCGGAACTCATCAACGAGGCCGTCGAGCACCTCCTGCACTGACGCTGGCAGAACGAGATCCTGGAAGGTGGTGCTGGGCTCTTCCAGCGAGAGGAGGGGGAGGTCATCTCGTGTCTTCGGCAAGGGCCGGAGCGACGAGACCTGCAGGGGCCGACGGGACCGCGTTCCCTCATCGAGGATCGCCTCGAGCTGGTCGGCAACCACGTCGTGCCGCTTCCGACGCTCCTCCTTGATAAGTTCCTGAGCAGCGCTACGGAACCCGGCGTCGTCACCTTGCTGGTGACTGCGCATGAGCGCCTTCACCAGGTCACTTCGGGCCACGGCACGCTCCTCCTCGAGGTTCGAGAGTAACTGGCCCCAGTGACAGCGAAATGGCACCTCCGTGGGTGACCATGACCTGCCGCCGCTTCATGGTGCCGGGCCCCATCCGCCTCCGCCGGGCGTCAGCATCCGCAATACATCACCGGCCTTCATCCGGATCGTGCACTTGTCCGGCAGCCGCTCGGCCCGGCTCTCATCGCCACCGGGCAGGAGCCAGTTCTCGCCGGGCGCTCCCGGCTCACCGCCAGCGAGCCCCCACGGCCGAGACACCCGTCGCTCGGTGATGAGCGACACCGTCACGTCCTCGAGCATCAGCAGGTCCCGCTCGATCCCCTCCCCGCCTGGACACAGACCGGCGCCGCCGCTCCCCTCCCGCAGGCGGTAGCGCAGCACCCGCATCGGATAGTGGCGCTCCAGCGCCTCGATCGGGGTGTTTTTCGTGTTAGTCATGCCCGTGTGAATGCCCGACTGCCCGGGGCGGCACGACGCTGACTGGTGTCCTTCGTTGACAGAGGTGGTCATCGCCGTGTGGACGCCGCTCATGCCCGCCCGCCCCGGGCGCCCGCCCTGCCCGCCGGCCACCGTCTCGTAGTAGACCCAGCCCGCTCCGCCGAGCAGCACGTTGTTCATGGTGCCCTGGCCGGCGGCGCCCACCCGGTCGGGGACGGCCTGGGCCAGCGCGCCGAGGCACACGTCGGCCACCCGCTGGCTCACCTCCACGTTCCCGGCGCCCACGGCGGCCGGCGGCGCGGCGTTGACCACGGTGCCGAGGGGAGCCATCACCCGCACGGCGCGGAGGGCGCCGCCGTTGGCGGGGATGGTGGGGTCGGTGGCGGAGCGGAGGGCGAAGGCCACGGCGCTCACCGTCACCGCCTCCACGGCGTTCACGTTGCCCGGGCGCTGGGTGTCGCTGCCCGTGAAGTCGAAGGTGGCCTCGTCGCCGGCGATGGTGAGGGTGAGCACCACCCGGGCCGGGGCCCGCTGCTCCGGCGCCGGGCCGCAGGAGTCGAGGACGTCCTCGAAGCGCCAGGTGCCGTCGGGCAACGCGGCGAGGGCGGCCCGCATCCGCCGCTCCCCGTAGGCCACCACCTCCTCGAACGGCTGGTCGGCCAGGGCGGCCAGCCGCTCCACGCCCACCCGGTTGGCGCCGAGCTGGGCGTCGAGGTCGCCGCGGCGCTCCTCGGGCGTGCGCGAGTTGGCCAGCAGCAGCGCCGCCACCTGGTCGGCGAAGCGCACCGGCGGGATGCGCAGGCCCTCCTGGTGGACCTCCACGGCTTCGGCCGGCATCGACCCCGGTGCCATCCCCCCCACATCGGCATGGTGGGCCCGGTTGGCCGCCCACCCGACGAGGCGGCCGTCCACGAAGCACGGAGCCACCAGGGTGATGTCGTTCAGGTGCGTGCCCCCGGCGAAGGGGTCGTTCAGGATCACCTGCTCGCCCGGTCCCACCGGCACGTCCAGGGCGGCCCGCACCGACGCCGGCATGGACCCGAGATGGACGGGGATGTGCTCGGCCTGGACCAGCAGCTCGCCGGCGGCGGTGAACAGGGCGGCCGAGCAGTCGGCCCGCTCCTTGATGTTGGGGCTGGACGCGGAGTGGCGCAGCACGGCGCCCATCTCCTCGGCCACGCCCGTGAGCCGGGAGATCAGCACCTGCAGCGAGGCCGGGTCGAGCCCGCCGGTGGGCACGGCGGGCGGGGGCACGGGGGGCACCGGCGCGCTCACCGGGTCAGCACCCACGAGCCGCCGCCGCCCACCTCGGCCGTCCAGCCGGGCGCCACCCACACCGTGCAGTCCTCCTCGGCCAGCACGACCGGCCCCCGCGCCGGCTGCCTCGGCT
>JALYMX010000130.1 GCA_030773495.1 Actinomycetota bacterium
GGCCGGGGACGCGGGTGGTGCGGGCCATGCCCAACACGCCGGCCCTCGTCGGGGCGGGGGCGGCCGCCGTGGCCGGCGGGTCGGCGGTCGGCGACGAGGACCTCGACTGGGCCGAGGGCGTGCTGGGCGCCGTGGGCATCGTGGTGCGGGTCCCCGAGCACCTGCTCGACGCCGTCACGGGGCTGTCCGGCTCGGGCCCGGCCTACCTGTTCCTCGTGGCCGAGGCGCTCATCGAGGCGGGCGTGCTGGCCGGGCTCCCGCGGGCCACCAGCGAGGCGCTCGTCGTGCAGACCATGGTCGGCTCGGCCCGCCTTCTGGCCGGCTCCCACGAGGGCCCCGAGGCCCTCCGGGCGGCGGTGACCTCGCCGGGCGGGACGACGGCAGCCGGCCTGCGCGCCCTCGAGGCCCGCGCCGTACGCGCCGCCTTCCTGGAAGCGGTCCAGGCCGCCGCCGAGCGCTCGCGCCAGCTGGGCGGGCCGGCCGGCGGGTGATGACGGGTGACCAGCGGCGCCACGCCGGCCCCACTTCCCTCACGAGCCACAGTGTCGTACAGTCCGTCCCGCGGAGAGGGGTGATTCCACTGGCACGGGAAGACCACGCGAAGGCTCGGTTCCTCACGGTGGCCGAGGTCGCGGCCCTGCTCCGGGTCTCCAACATGACGGTGTACCGCCTCATCACCGCCGGGCAGCTGCCGGCGGTGCGCGTCGGCAAGTCGTACCGCCTGCGCGAGGACGACGTCGACAAGTACCTGGGCGACCGCTACACCGAGGCCGGGTAGCGATCGCACCCGCCGCTCGCTGACGGCATGGGCCGCCACCACGACACCGTCTCGTTCCTCTCCGACTACGGCCACGCCGACGAGTTCGTCGGCGTGGTCACGTCGGTGATCCGCTCGCTCTCCCCCCACGCCACCGTGATCGACATCACCCACGGCATCCCGCCCCACGACGTTCGCGCCGGCGCCCTCGCCCTCGTCCGCAGCGTCCAGTACCTCGCGCCCGGGGTCGTCCTGGCCGTGGTCGACCCCGCCGTGGGCACGGACCGGCGAGCGGTCGCGGTGGAGGTGGGCGACGGGGAGGCGGTGTTCGTCGGGCCCGACAACGGGCTGCTGGCGTCGGCCGTGGCCATGGTCGGCGGCTCCACCCGGGCCGTCGAGCTCGCCAACCCGGACTACCAGCTCCCGGCCGCCGGCCCCACGTTCGCCGGCCGCGACGTGTTCGCCCCCGCCACCGCCCACCTGTGCAACGGCGTCGACCTGGCCGAGCTGGGCCCCGAGGTCGACCCCGTCACCCTGCGTCCCGGCATCCTCCCCTTGCCGCGCGCCGAGGAGGGACGGTTGGTCGCCGAGGTGCTGTGGGTCGACCGCTTCGGCAACGTGCAGCTCAACGTGGGGCCCGACGAGATCGAGGCCATGGGCGACGTCGTCACCCTGCGCTGGGGTGCCGACCGCCGGCGCACGGCGCGACGGGCCCGCACCTACGGGCTGCTGAAGCCCGGGGAGGTGGGGCTGGTGGTGGACTCCTACGGGCTGGTCTCGGTGGCCCTCGACAGGCGCTCGGCGGCCGAGGAGCTGCACCTGCGCCCGGGCGACGCCGTCACCTTGGAGGAGGCGGCGTGAGACCCGGCACCACGATCGCCCTCGTCATCCTGCTCGTGCTCATCCTGGGCGCCGCCCTGGTGCAGTTCCTCGTCGTCGCCCGCTGAGCGGGACGGGGCGGCGGCCGGCGCCGGCGGGGCGGCGGTGGCCACCAGGTAGCCGGCGAAGAGCAGGACGATGCCCGCCACCAGCGTCACCGCGAACCCCGTCATCTCGTCCAGCACCGAGTTGAGCAGCCCGCTGGCGCCGGTGACGAAGACGCCGAGGGCGATCAGGGCGTTCGACACCACCGCCCTCGCCGTGCGCCGGCGGGCGGCGCTCCACAGCGCCCCGCCCATGATGACGACGGCCCCGGCGCCCGACCCGACGGCGGCCAGGATCCGCGGCAGGGCGCCGAAGACCTCGGACCCCCGGGCCAGCTCCGAGCGGGGCAGGGGAGCGGTGAAGGGGGCCACGGCCACCACGCCGGCGGCGAAGGCGACGTAGAGCGCGACGGCGGCCGCCCAGGCGTCGGCCCGGCGGCGGGGCGACAGCAGGTACGCGGTGCCCAGGGCCAGCACGGGCACGTTGGCCACCGCGCCGAAGAGGTAGAAGACGCGGAACGTCGCCGCGTCCCACCCCAGGGCGGCGCCGGCGGCCAGGGCGGCCGACGCCAGGCAGAACATGGCGAGCGCCACCGTCCAGGCCAGCTCGTGCGGGCGGCGGCGGGCCAGCCACCGCTCGAACGTCGACATGGCGAAGGCCAGCGCCACCAGCGTGGCGGCGGCGGCGAGAGCCGTGTGCACCAGGGTCAACAGTAAGACAGGTCGACAGAAAGACGCCGCTGCCGGGCACCGGGGGACGCGGGTCGCATGTGAACCGGCGCACGAACTCTCGTACCATGGCGGCGATGGCGGACGCGGCCCGACCCCGGATCCCGGAGGCGACGGTGGCCCGCCTGCCGATCTACCTGCGCAGCCTGTACGAGGTGGCCGAGGGCGGCCCGGCCGCCATCTCCTCGGAGCGCCTGGCCGAGCTGGCCGGCGTGAACGCGGCCATGGTGCGCAAGGACCTGTCCTACCTCGGCTCGTACGGCACCCGCGGGGTGGGCTACGACGTGGAGTACCTGCTCAACCAGATCAGCCGCGAGCTGGGCCTCACCCAGGACTGGCCGGTCGCCATCGTGGGGCTGGGCAACCTGGGCCGGGCGCTGGCCAACTACCGCGGCTTCCAGGCCCGGGGGTTCCGGGTGGTGGCCCTGCTCGACGCCGACCGGCGCAAGCTCGGCGAGCGGCTGGGCGGCACGACGGTGCGCCACGTGGACGAGCTGCCGGCGATCGCCGCCGCCGAGCACGTGGCCATCGGCGTGATCGCCACCCCGGCGTCGGCCGCCCAGGACGTGGCCGAGCGGCTGGTGGACGTCGGTGTCACCTCGATCCTCAACTTCGCCCCGGTGGTGCTGAACGTCCCGCCGCATGTGTCCGTGCGCAAGGTGGACCTGTCGATCGAGCTGCAGATCCTGTCCTTTTACCAGCAGCGCCGGCCCCACTCCGTCGACGGGCCCGCCGTCCCGGCCGAGGTCTGAGGCGTGCCCGTCGCCGCCCCCCTCTACCCGGTCAACCTGGTCGTCGCCGGCCGGCGCTGCCTGGTCGTCGGCGGAGGGCCGGTGGCCGCCGGCAAGGCGGCCGGCCTACTGGGATGCGGCGCCGAGGTCCACGTCGTGGCCATCCGCGTCGGGCCCGAGATGCGGGCGCTGGCCGGCGCCCGATGGGAGGAGCGCCCCTACGCGCCGGGCGAGGTGGCCGGCTACCGCCTGGCCGTCGCCGCCACCGGCGACCCGGCCGTCGACGCCGCCGTGTTCGCCGACGGCGAGGCGGCCGGCGTGTGGGTCAACAGCGCCGACGATCCCGACCACTGCTCGTTCACCCTTCCCGCCGTGGTGCGCCGGGGACCGGTGGTCGTCGCCGTCTCCACCGGCGGGCACAGCCCGGCCCTCGCCACGTGGCTGAAGGACCGCCTGGCCGCCCAGGTGGGGCCGGAGTACGAGGTGCTCGCCACCTTGCTGTCCGCCGAGCGCGACGCCGTGCGGGCCGGTGGCCGGTCCACGGAGGACCTTGACTGGCGAAAAGCCCTGGACTCCGACATGCTCGACCTGATCAGGTCAGGGCAGGTTCAGCAAGCGAAGGAGCGCCTCCAGGCGTGTCTGTCCTCGTCGTAGGGCTCAATAACCGCACCGTGCCGCTCGAGGTCCTCGAGCGCATGACGGTGAGCGAGTCGCACCTGGCCAAGGCCCTGGCCGACCTGCGCGCCCGCGAGAACCTCGACGAGGTCGTCGTGCTGTCCACGTGCATGCGCACGGAGGTGTACGCCACCACCGAGCGCTACCACGGCGCCGTCGTCGACGTGCGCAACTTCCTGGCCGAGCTCAGCTTCACGCCGCCCGAGGAGTTCACCGACCACCTCTACACCTTCTACGCCGAGGCCGGCGTGTCCCACCTGTTCCGGGTGGTCTCGGGCCTCGACTCGGCCGTGCTCGGCGAGAGCGAGATCCTGCGCCAGGTGCGCGATGCGTGGGAGCGGGCGCGTGGCGAGCATGCGTCTGGTCCCGTCCTCGGCGCCCTGTTCCGCCACGCCGTCGAGGTGGGCAAGCGGGTGCGCACCGACACCGCCATCGGCCACGGCACCACGTCGGTGTCGCAGGCCGCCGTGCAGATGGCGGCCGAGCGCCTGGGCGGGCTGGCCGGCCGGCGCATCCTGGTGCTCGGCGCCGGCGAGATGGGCGAGGGGACGGCCAGCGCCCTGGCCGCCACGCCGGGCCTCGCCGACGTCATGGTCGCCAACCGCAGCTGGGCCGCCGCCGCCGCCCTGGCCGAGCGGG
>JALYMX010000131.1 GCA_030773495.1 Actinomycetota bacterium
CCGGGACCGTACACGTGGACCGGTGGGTTCCACTGGAGGATGGGCCAGCCCAGCAGGAACAGGTTGAAGTAGTCGCAGACGTGGTCGGAGTGGAGGTGGGTGACGAAGACCTCGTGGAGGCGGGACAACAGGCGGGCCCGCCGCAGCTGGCGGGTGACCCCGCTCCCGCAATCCACCACATACGTGCGCCCGGCGACGACGACGGCCTGCGAGATGCCCGACCGCACCGGCGACGGGAGCGGCCCGCCAGCCGTGCCGAGCAACACCAGCGTGGCCCGTGGCTGCGTGCTCATACGTGGGAGGCGACCCTAGCTCCGAGGGCGACCGACGGCCGGCGAGGCGAGGAGCAGCGAGACGCCACGCGCCCCCGGTCGGTGGTGGCGCGAGGGCACGGTCAGCGTCTCGTGCACGGGTCAGCGTCTGGTGACGGTGGCGTTCCGCGACAGCGCCTCGAGCACGGCCACTCCCTCCTCGGGGCCCGGCATCGCGGCGATCTCCGCGGCGATGCGCCGGGCCTGCTCCCGGTAGCCCGGCTGCTCGAGGAGGCCACGAAGGTTCCCGCGGATGGCGTCGGCGCGGACCTCGCCGGGAAGGAGGCGGGCGCCCACGCCGAGGTCGGCGCAGCGCTGCGCGTTCCAGAACTGGTTCGCCCCCTGTGGCAGCAACAGCAGCGGCAGCCCATGGGTGAGGGCGGCGAGGGTGGTGCCGGAGCCGCCGTGGGCGACGACGGCGTCACAGCGGGGAAGAAGCAGCGACTGGGGCAGGTAGCGCTCGACGTGCACGTTCGGCGGCTGCGGGCCCAGCTCGGCCGGGTCGCGGTTCGGCCCCACGGTCACGATCAGGTTCACCGGCTCCTGGCGCAGCCCCTCGACGGCCGCCTCGATCACGCCCGGCGCCTCGTTGTCGAGGGTGCCGAGCGTGACGTAGACGGTGGGCGCGGCGGCCAGCTGGTCGACCCAGGTCGGGAGGGCCTCTCCGGGCACGGCGTCGAACACCACGGGCCGCAGCGGGTGGGCCACTTCCCTGATCTCGTCGACGTCGGGCGACTGGAGGCTGGGCGGGCAGATGTCGAGGTACGCCGATGCGAACATGCCGCCGAGCGGACCGGGGGTCACGCCCCACTCCTGCCACAGCGGGGCGACCAGCTCGGCTCCGAGCCGCGAGAACTCGATGGGGAACATGGGGCCCAGGCTGTGGGCGGCCCACGGGATGCCGGCGTGGGCCGCGGCCACGGGCCCGGCGAAGTCGGTGACGTCGTGGACGACCAGGTCGGGCGCCCAGTCGTCGATGACGGCGACCAGGTCGGGAACCTTGGCGGGTGCGGCCACGGCGGCGAACATCAGCGCCCCGAACCGCCAGGTGTCCTCCGGCCCGAGGTCGCCCGCCCCGGGGAGGGCCAGCGTGCGCTCGGCCACCCGCCCGGGACCGAGGCCGGCGGGAAAGGCGGTGAAGCCGGCCTGCTCGGCCCGGCGGCAGAAGCGTTGCTCGGTGGCGAAGGCGACCTCGTGGCCGGCAGCCTGGAAGGCCTGGGCGAGGGGCACCATCGGGTGGAGGTGGCCATAGCCGGGGACACAGGTGCACAGCACACGCACGTCCGTCACCCTAGGGCGCGCCGGGGGCAGGGGGGTCGTAGCCTGCCGTCGATGATCGCGGGGTGCGTCGTCGCCGGCCGGGTCGCGGCGCGGGCGGCCGCCGAGCCGGACCGTGTGGCGCTCTCGGTCGAAGGGGGCGACGACCTCACCTACGGGGCGTGGGACGAGCGCTCGAACGCCGTGGCCCGCGGGTTGGCGGCTCGCGGCGTCCGTCGTGGCGACGGGGTCTGCCTGGTGTTCGACGCCGCTCGCTGGGCCGCCTTCGCCAGCGCCCACCTGGGCGTGCTGAAGGCGGGGGGCGTCGCCGTGCTCCTCTCCCCCGGCGCCCCGGCACCCGACCTGGCGAGGACCGTCGCCCACTCCGCCGCCGTCGGCGTCGTGTGCCCCCCGCACCTCGCCCCCCGCTCCCTGCCCGTGTGGGTGGCCGACGCCGATGAGGTGGCGGCCGGCCACGACACGTCGGCGCTCGGCGATCCCGTGGAGTGGCCGGCGCCGGCCGAGGTGGTCTATCCCCCCACGCCCCTCGGCGCCCCTCGCCCGGTTGTGCCGGCCGACGGCGACGTGCGGGGCGCCGTCGGGGATCGACTCGACGGGTGGCTCGTCCACGCCTGGGCGCCGGGCACCCTCGCCGGCCGCCACGCCGTCCGGCTCGTGC
>JALYMX010000132.1 GCA_030773495.1 Actinomycetota bacterium
GGGGCTCCGTCGGCGGACGAGCGGACGATTGGTGGAGACTCCGTGGTCAGCGTGATTCCGCGTGCCGGCAGCGCGACAGCGCCAGCCGCAGGGATCCCATCGACCACGAGCGCAACGTGGACCGCCCAATCCACACGTCCGGCCTCCGAGAACTCTCGAGTTCCATCGAGTGGATCAACGACCCACGCACGACGACGATCCACCCGGGCGCGATCGTCGGCCGACTCCTCTGACAGGATCGCATCGTGTGGGTGAAGACGCTCGAGTTCCTCGATGATGAACTCGTTTGATCGACGGTCGGCCTCGTGTCGCAGAGCCGCTACGTCGACGTGAGGCTCATGGAGCCGCTCCCGGAGATCCATGAGGAGACGTCCCGCGCCCGTTGCGATAGTCGTCGAATCCCGGTGGTCATCGTGGGTGACGATCGACTCACCACCCGACAGGCGCAATGCGTCCCGCAACGAGGCGTGCTGGTCGTGGTCTCATCCCCGGTTGAGGATGATGCCGGCGCCCACCGTGGCGTTGGTCGTCTCGTCGACGAGGATGAAGCTCCCCGTGGACCGGTTGCGCCGGTACTCGTCGAACATGAGCGGCATCGTCGAGCGCAGCGTCACCCGCCCGATGTCGTTGAGCCTGAGGCTCGAGGCCTCCTCGTCCCGGTGCAGGGTGTCGATGTCGAGGCGGTACCGCACGTCGCGGACGAAGGCCCGGCTCCAGCGGGTGGTGTGCTTGAGCGCGTACTTCCCGCGGGGCACGAACGGCTGATCGCTGAGCCAGCAGACCATCGTGTCGAGGTCCTGGCCGATCTCGGGCTGGTTGGCCGGGCGGCAGATCACGTCGCCCCGCGACACGTCGATGTCCTCGGTGAGGCGGATCGTCACCGACATGGGCGGGAAGGCCTCGTCCACAGGACCGTCGTAGGTGTCGACCGAGGCGATCCTCGAGGTGAGCCCCGAGGGCAGCACGACGACCTCGTCGCCCGGCCGGAAGACGCCGCCCATCACCTGGCCGGCGTAGCCCCGGTAGTCGTGGTGGCGGTCCGAGAGCGGTCGGATCACGTACTGGACCGGGAAGCGACTGTCGATGAGGTTGCGGTCCGAGGCGATGTGCACCTCCTCGAGGTGGGCGAGGAGAGGCAGCCCCCGGTACCACGGCATGTTGGCCGAGCGCTCCACCACGTTGTCGCCGTGGAGGGCCGAGATGGGGATGAACGCCAGGTCGGCCACGTCCAACCGGGTGGCGAAAGCCCGGAACTCGTTCTTTATGTCCTCGAAGACGGCCTCGTCCCAACTGACGAGGTCCATCTTGTTGATGCACACGACCAGGTGCGGGATGCGCAGGAGGGTGGCGATGAAGGCATGCCGGCGCGACTGCTGGAGGAGCCCGTTGCGGGCGTCGACCAGCACCACGGCCAGGTCGGCGGTGGACGCGCCCGTCACCATGTTCCGCGTGTACTGCACGTGCCCGGGGGTGTCGGCGATGATGAACTTGCGCTTCGGGGTGGCGAAGTACCGGTACGCCACGTCGATCGTGATGCCCTGCTCGCGCTCGGCCCGCAGGCCGTCGGTGAGCAGGGCCAGGTTGACGTAGTCGAACCCGCGCTGGGTGCTGGCCTGCTCCACCGCCTCGAGCTGGTCCTCGAAGATCTGCTTCGAGTCGTAGAGCAACCGGCCGATGAGCGTGCTCTTGCCGTCGTCGACCGAGCCCGCGGTGGCGAAGCGGAGGAGGTCCATCAGAAGTAGCCCTCCTTCTTGCGGTCCTCCATGGCTGCCTCCGAGAACCTGTCGTCGGCCCTCGTGGCGCCCCGCTCGGTGATGCGGGTGGCCGCGACCTCGACGATGATGTCGGCCACGGTGGCCGCCGGCGATGTCACCGCGCCCGTGCACGACATGTCGCCGACCGTCCGGTACCGCACCACGGCTTCGAACGGCTCCTCGTCCCCGAGGGGGGGGAGGTGGTCGCCGGCGGCGAGGAGCATCCCGTCGCGATGGACGACACGGCGGCGGTGGGCGAAGTACATCGAGGGCACCTCGAGCTCCTCGTCGGCGATGTACTGCCACACGTCGAGCTCGGTCCAGTTGGAGATCGGGAAGGCGCGGATGTGCTCGCCCTTGCGGACCCGGCCGTTGTAGAGGCTCCACAGCTCCGGGCGCTGGTTCTTCGGGTCCCACTGGCCGAACTCGTCGCGGAAGGAGAAGAACCGCTCCTTGGCCCGGGCCTTCTCCTCGTCGCGCCGGGCGCCGCCGAAGCAGGCGTCAAAGCCGTGTTCCTCGATGGCGTCGAGGAGCGTCGTGGTCTGGAGACGGTTACGGGACGCCCGCGGCCCCGTCTCCTCGGCGACCCGGCCCCGGTCGATCGACTCCTGCACGCTGGCGACGATCAGACGCTCGCCCAGCTCGGCCACGCGGCGGTCGCGGAACTCCAACACCTCGGGAAAGTTGTGCCCGGTGTCGATGTGCATGATGGGGAACGGGAAGCGGGCCGGGCGGAACGCCTTCTCGGCCAGCCGGAGCAGGACGATCGAGTCCTTGCCCCCGCTGAACAACAGGACGGGGCGCTCGAACTCGGCCGCCACCTCCCGCATCACGAAGACGGCCTCGGACTCGAGGGCCTGGAGGTGGGTGACCTCGTAGGGGTGCGACCGATCGACGTTCCGCAGCGCCATCGGGGCAAAGGGTACTGGCGATCAGGCGCGGGCTTGGAGGGCGCACCGAACGGCCGCAGGGGTCACGGCCGCACCAGCGCCGCCCACATCTCCTCCACCGACTCCTCGACGCTCTGGGCGTGGGTGTGGACGACGAGATCGGCCGCCACCGGCGGCTCGTAGGGATCATCGACGCCCGTGAGCCCGACCAGCGTCCCCTCGCGCTGCCGGGCGTAGAGACCCTTCACGTCCCGCTCGGCGCAAACGTCGATCGGCGTGGCGACGTGAACCTCGAAGAACCGGCCGGCGTGGAGCTCACGCACGGCGTCCCGGTCCTCCCGGTACGGGGAGACGAGCGCGCACACGGCCACGACGCCGTTGCGGCTCAGGAGGTGGGCGACGAAGCCGACACGGCGGACGTTCTCTGCCCGGTCCTCCCGCGACAGCCCGAGGTCCCTGGTCAGGTTGGTCCTGACCGCGTCGCCGTCGAGGATCTCCACCCGCCGCCCATCGGCGCGCAGGCGCTCAGCCAAGGCATGGGCGAGGGTGGTCTTGCCGGACGACGGGAGCCCGGTGAGCCACACGGTGAGCCCGTCGTCGAGGCGGCTCACCGGGAGGCGCCCGGCCCCCCTGGGCTCGTGGGACGTCCGAGCGTGGACGGGCAAGGCCCGGTGCGGTCCACGGGCAGCCCCATGAGCCGAGACTGTAGCGGGCGCCGCGCCGGGCCCACCGCCCGGGCGGTCACGTCGCGACTGCCGGTCGCGCCGGGCTCACACCGCGATCAGGGTGAGGGGCATGGCGAACAGCAACGCCACGAAGGCGGCGAGCCGGGCCGGCGACCGGAGCGCCCGCCGCGCCACCCCGAGGCACAGACGGCGCAGGAGCGGATAGAACAGCGCCAGCAGGGCGACCGTCCAAACGGTCACGCTCAACGTGACGGCCACGACGACACGCACGCCGTCCTGGTTGCCGAGGAGGATGGCGGCCACCAGCGTGTCGGCCAGCGTGGTGATGTTCGCCCCGGCGATGTACGGCAGCACGTTGGCCCGGCGGATGTAGCCCTTCGCCACCAGCGGCACCAGCACGGTGAGGGCGACGGACACCGACAGGGTCAGGAGGCAGACGCCGCACCCGAGGAAGAACATCGGCCACTTCCGGGTGTACCAGACGCCCGGCCGGTGCTCCAGCGACTCGCTTCCGATGGACGGCATGACCCTGTCGAACAGGCTGAAGCCGACGAGCAGGACGACGAGGCCGACGGGGAACAGGGCCCACCCGGGGACGACGGCACTGGTGGCGTCGACGGTCCACCCGAAGAGGGTGTCGGTGAGCGACGTGAGCCTCGGCGAGGTGCCGATGTCGAGCCCGTCGAAGGCGCCGCGCTCGAGCAGGACGTAGCCGGCGACGGCGCCCGGGACGTACACGACGGCGGTCATCAGGAGCGAGAGGATGCCGATGGAGATCGGTGCCCGCCGGCCCGTGCCCTCCGGGCGGCGCAGGGCGTAGGTGACGCCGACCACCAGGACCACGAACGCGGCCCCCAACCTCGAGCCGGCGAGCATGGTGAAGGACTGCGTCCGGTCGATGGCGCCGCCGTCGAGCAGCGTCAGCGACGCGGCGGCGACGGGGGAGCCGGAGAGGACGATGCAGGCGCCGAGCCAACCGAAGCCCAACGTGCTCAACGCGTTGTCGGTGAACACCGACCCCTCCAGGGCGGGAAGCAGCTCGGTGGCGCCGGCCTTCATGAGGCCGAGCGCGGTGACGAAGAGCCAGATCCCGGCCACCAGGCACAGGCCGCGGGCCGGGAGCGAGAGCCGGGGCTCGGGCGCCACGACGACGTCCTCCGGGGGCAGCTCCACCCCGGGGAGGTGGGCGACGCGGGCGCCCCCGTCCAGCACGACGCCCTCGTCCAACGGGTCCTGCCCGGGCGGCCTCCGCACCTGCGCGTCGGCGGCGGCCAACTCGCCGGCGACCTCGTCGGGAAGGCACCCGAGGGCCACGTCCTGCACGCTCACCTGCTCGAGGACCCGGCGCACGCTGGCCCGGGTGGCCAGCCACACGTCGCGCAGCGCGCCGGCTTCACCCGGGTACTCGAGCAGCTCGGGCGGCGCGCCGCCGACGTCGACGAGCACGCCGTCGACCGCCCGGACCACGTCGGCCACCGAGATCCGGTCCGCCGGCCGCCGGAGCCAGTAGCCCCCGTCGGGGCCCAGCCGGCTGTCCACCAGGTGCCGGAGCTTGAGGTCGGCCAGGACGTCGAGGAGGTCGGCGAGGGGGATGCCGTGGCGCTCGGCGATGGCCTCCGCCGTCACGGGTCGCCCCTGCTGCTCGCCGGCGAGGTCGACGAGCGCGCGCACGGCGTAGTCGACGGCAACCGTGACCCGCACTCGGGAAGTGTCGCACCTCGGTCCGCGGCCGGCGAACGCGGCGCGCCGCCGTCGACCGGGATACCGCCGCGCCAAGGTGGCCCCCGGCGGCGGCCGCGAACATGCGGGCGGGCCCTGGCATCACCGCCGTTCACTGCCGGTAGCGCGCGGCACGGGGCGCCCAATCGCAAGGCCGGCGGGACCGGAGTCCGCCACCGACGGATGCATGAACCGTGCCACGCGGTCGATGATGCGGAGAAAGGCGGCCGCGTCGAGGGTGGCCCTGGTCGCTCCCACCCCGTCGAGCATCTCGAGCTGCGCGAGCTCGTCGACGTTGTCCTCGGCGACGGAGCCTCCGTAGAGGATCTCCGGCTCGGCCGCTCCCAACCGGGCGAGCACGCCCTTCAGGTGCTCGACGGCCCGGCGGACGTGCTCGGTGGGCGCCGCTCGCGCTCCCCCGATCGCCCAGGAGGGCTCGTAGACGACGACAAGCGGCTGCGTCCGGACGTCGATGAGAGAAACCCCGCGTCGCAGGCGGTGTTCGGCCTCCCGGATCGCGTCGCCACGCTCGTCCTCGCCCACGCAGAGGATGGGGACGAGCCCGGCCCGGGCGACCGAGGCCACCTTCCGGGCGACCTGCTCGTCCGTCTCTCCCGCGGCGCGCCGCTCGCTGTGGCCGACCATCACGTACTCGACCAGTCCCCGCAGCATGGTCGTCGAGATCTCGCCGGTGTAGGGGCCGTGCGGTTCCCAGTGGCAGTTCTGGGCGCCGAGGCGCACGACCCGATCGTCGGCCATGGCTCGCAGTGGCGCCAACGCGACGAACGGCGGGCAGACGATCACACGCGGCAGCGTGTGGCCCGACTCGAGCCGCTCGCGCAGGCCCGCTTGGACGGCTTCGAGCACCCGGCGCGCCCGGTCGAGCGTCGGGTACATCTTCCAGTTGGCGAGGACGTACTTCACGGGGCGTGACGGCGGGCTTCGGCGACCGTCAGTCGAGGGCGGTCACCGCTCCGGGCGCACCCACCGGCGCTCGACGGCGGCGGTGCGGACGGCGTCGAATATCGCCTGCACGCGCAGCCCCTCCTCGAGCGAAGGATCGGGAGGCGCACCGTTCCTGATGGCGGCGGCGAAGTTGCGCGCTAGGCGCTTGAAGGCCTCGCTCGAGCCGTCGTCGAGCGGGCCGTCGCACCGGAGCTCCTCCGAGGCCCGGCCCCACCAGACCCGCCGGTCGGCGTCGAGCCGCACCGTACCCCCTTCGCCATGGAGCTCGATGACGTCGCCCCTGGCGTGGCGGGCCGTCGCCACGAGGCTGACCACGCCGAGACCACCTCCTCGGAACCGCAGGAGGATGGCATAGGCGTCGTCGGCGGTCACCGGCAGCAGCTCGTCGTCCCCCGACGTGCGAACGCGCACGCCGACGTCGGTCGCCGCCGCGACCGCCTCGATCGGTGGGACGATCTGCAGCAGCAGGTCGAGATCGTGCACGCCGTACCCCTGCAACCGTCCACCGCCCAGCGTGGCGTCGTGCACCCAGGTGTGCGGACGGGAATAGGGGTCGGCGTGGTCCGACTGGACCAGCGACACGGCGACCATGCGAGGCCGGCCGAACACCTGGCGGGCGCGCTCGACGAGGCGCTGGCGCGTCTCCTTCAGGCGCAACTCGTAGCCGACCACTCCGACGACCCCGGCCTGCCTGATGGCATCCACGATGTGGCGGGCCTCCGCCATGTTGTCGGCGAGGGGTTTCTCGCACAGCACGTGCAGCCCCCGTCTTGCCGCGCCGACGGCCAGCGGCAGGTGGGTGACGACCGGCGTCGCAACGTGCACGGCCTCGAGACCCGGAAGCGCGATGAGCTCGTCGAAGTCGGCCGTCCCCAGCTCGAGCCCTGCCTGGTCGGCCAGCTCCTTCGCCCGCTCTGGTCGTCGGGACCAGATGGCGACCGGCTGGAACTCCTCCAGCTCCTGGTACGCGGGCAGGGCGACCTTCGCCCCGTAGCCGCCGCCGGCAATGGCGATCTTCACCGGGTTGTTCACGAGCGTCCCTCCGGCAGAACGCTAACCCGTCGCATCCGGCCGTCCGGTCACCCTCGCGACGCGGCCTCGGCGCGTCGGCCGCTCAACGCCGGTGCGAGCCGCCGCTCCCGATGCGAACAGACGCGACACGAACGGAGAGGGTGACCGAGCTCTAGACCCTGCTCTGGCGGAGCTCGACGGTCCACTCGACCAGTGCCGCCACCATGGTCACGATCGCCAAGATCATGAGAGCCTCCAAGGAGGTGTCGCTGACCAGCCCAGCGTGCAGCTTCGAGGTTGCCGGGCGGCAAAGTTCACGTAGCGGATGGGCGAAGGGTTAGGCGCGGGCAGGGAGCTCAGGCCGGCGCTTGGTCCGAGAAGCGCACGGCGACGATGGCGACGTCGTCGCGCGGACGACCGGCCTGCAGCCCGACAACCGCGGATTCGAGCTCAGCGGCGACCTGTGCCGCCGGGGCTGTCCTCATCCGGCCCACCACGTCGTAGACCAGGTCGGGACGGAACTCCCCACCTGGTTCACGCGCTTCGGTGACACCGTCGGTGAACAGCACCAGCAGGTCACCCGATTCGACGGCGACGGGACATTCCGACACGTCGAGCTCGCTGAACAGCCCCAGGGGAAGACCGGTGCGCCCCACCTCCCGTATCGACCCGTCGGCGGGCAGATGGAGCGGAAGAAGGTGCCCCGCGTTGGTCAGCGACACTCGCCACCCGTCGCTCCCCTTGTCCTCGACCGTGACGAGCGCCACCGTGCAGAAGCGGTCTCCCCCGGCGGATTCGACCAGGATCTGGTTCAAGGTGGCGAGCACGGCGATCGGTTCGTGCTCGGTCCGGGCGGCGGCCCGCAGCGTGTGCCTGGCCAGCGCGGTGAGCGAGGCGGCATCGACGCCCTTCCCCGACACGTCGCCGATCACGATGCAGTGGCGGCCGTCAGCCAGCCGGAACATGTCGTAGAAGTCACCCCCGACCACGTCGCCGGCACCGGCCCAGTGGTAACGAGCAGCCACCTCGAGGTGGGCAACGGCGGGCAGCTTCGGCGGAAGAAGGCTCTGCTGGAGGGTGCGCACGAGCGACACGTGTCGCTCCAGTGCTCTTTGTGTCTCCTGGCGGGCGTCGCGCTCGCGCTCGAGCAGCGCGCCAACGCGAGCGGCGTTCGCCGCTTGCTCGATCCCGACGGCGATCGTGTCGGCGATCGATGCCAGCGACGCCAACGTCACTTCAGGCAGGAGGTGTCGTGCGAACAGTGCGAGGACGCCGACGATCTGGTCGCCGATCACGAGCGGGTACCCGGCAAAGGCGACGATCGCCTCGCTCGCCGCCCAGGCCGGGTCGCTGATGTCGCGGTCGGCGCGGAGGTCGTTGGTGAGGTGCGGCTGGCGGGTGGCTGCGATCTTGCCGATCTTGAGCTTGCCGACCGCCACGCGGCTGTGGGCGCCGTCGAGGTGCGTGTACATCCCGGCGCTGGCCCGAAGCACGAGGACTTCGCCGGTGCGGTCGAGCGTCCAGATCCGGGCCAAGGCCGCATCGAGCTGCGCGACAACGGCCTCCGCGCAGCGAGCGAGCTGAGCAGAAAGTGGCACTCCACTGGTGAGAGCGACGGCGACGTCTGCGGTGAGAGCGGCGTTGCGTGCTCGCACGTCGAGCTCGCGCTCGGTGCGGACCTTGTCGGTCACGTCGTGGACGAGGACGAGGTTGCCGAGCCGTCCCTCGCCGTCGTCGATGCTCGCCGCCGTCAGCTCGAGGTGCTGGTCGGTGCCGTCCGGTCCCCGCCTGGTCAGGACTTCGGTCACCGCCTCGGTGCTCGCCGCGGCCCGCCCCAGGGCGAGCCGAAGGGCGCGGCCCTCAGTAGAGCGGAACAGGGAGAAGATTCGCTTGCCCACCGCGTCGCGTTGACGGCGTCCGGTGATGGCTTCCGCCTTGGGGTTCCAGCCACGAATGGTGCCGTCCAGGTCCACGGTGACGACGCCGATGGTGGCGTGCTCGAGCAGCTGGCCCAGGTACTGCGACGCCGTCACTGGGCGGGCGAGCGCGGCCGGCAGCTGGACTTCGGCGATCTGCCGCAGGAGCGTCGCATGGGATCGGCGACGGAGCTCTCGGTCGGCGTGGTCGGCCACGAGGGCGGCGAGCTCAACAGCCCGGTCGCTGCGAACGCACCGGGTCGAGCGGCCGACGAGCGGATCGACGCGGATGGCGGCGTCGAGCTGAGCGTGGGCCTCCGGAGGCGCAACCACGATGATCGGCACCAGGGAGTCGACCTGCCGCACTCTCCGCACCTCGCCAAGCGCGTCGTCGCCGGCCCCGAGCACGACGACCGCGGCGCGCCCCGCTTGCACCTGGCTCACCACCGACGCCGCGCTGTCGGCGACGACGACGTCGAAGCCCGTCGCCGGGTCGCACAGACGGCGGGCGACCGTGTCAGCGACACCGGCGACGACGACGGTGGGTGAGCTCAATCGGCGAGCAGGTTCTCGCCGAGGACGGCACGGCCGGTCCACGTCCTCAGCAGGTCGGTCGTCGGTGCCATCACGTGCGCCGCGCGCGCGTCGCGCACATGCCTCTCGAGCGTCGCCCCCTCCCGGTAGCCGATCCCGCCCACGAGGGTCATCGCCTCGTTGACCACGCCGACGGCGCACTCGGCGACCTCTGCCTTGGCCGAGCACAGCGCCGGCAGCGCGTCGGGCCCGCCACGGTCGCCCTCCTCGCAGGCGTGGCGGACCAGCCGGCGGGTTCGCTCCACCTGCGCCCACAACACGCCCATGCGGTGCTGGAGGACGGGGTGCTCGGCCAGCCTCGACCCGTCGTGGGTGTACCTGCGGCTCGTGAGGTGAAGCCGGCCCTCCTCGAGCGCTGCCGCGGCGATCCCGAGATACGTCCCTGCCATCGCCGTCAGGAAGTACGGAGCGACGACGTTGAAGATGTACCAGATCTGCTCACCCTCGCGTCCGAGCAACGCGTAGGAGGGAACCTCCACGCCCCGCAACTCGAGCGACGTCGACGCGTTGCCGCGCATTCCCACACCTCGCCATGGCGGCCCCCACGCCAGCGCCGGGTTCGCTCCGTCGATCACCAGGCACGAGAACCGTCCTGGTGGGGCCCCTGGCCCGGCGGCGACCGTGGACACGACGTAGGAGTCGCAGTGCCCTCCGTTCGTGACGAAGGTCTTTGCACCCTGCACCCGCCAGCCGTGCTCCACCTCTTCGAGCGTCGTCTGCGGGAGCCAGAAGTGCGAGCCGGTGCCCGGCTCGCTGAGCGCGAGCGTGGTGAGGTGGTGGCCGGCGGCGATGGGTTCGAGGAACCGAACGACCTGCTCGGGGGTCGCCTTGGCGGCGATCACCGCGGTGGCCACGCAGTGCATGCCGAAGCACAGGGCGCTCGACGGGCACTCGCGTCCGAGGATCTCGCACACCTGGACGAGAGCGGCCAGGCCGTACCCGCAGCCGCCGGCCTCTTCGGGGACGACGAGTCCGCCGAGCTCCGAGTCCTGGAGAGCACGGATGGTGGCCCCGGGCCAGCGGGCTTCAACATCGACCGCCGCCGCGTTCGGTGCCGCCACGTCGCGAGCGACCTCCGAGACGCGGTCCAGCACCTTGTCCAGCGTCAGACGAGGCACCTAGCCATGATGACAGGAGACTGCCGCCAACGGCACGCGACGTGCCGACGTCGGTTCACGGCTGACGTGGCTGTTCCGGCGCGCCCAACGCCAGCTCCGCCCACACCACCTTCCCGGACACGCCGTTCTCTTCCTCGGCGGTGTGCCACCCCCAATCACTGGCGATGGCCGACACGATGTGCAGCCCGCGACCACTGGTGGACTCCGAGTCGAGCCCCATGAGGGCCGGCGGCCTCGTGTCGTGGTCGAACACCTCGACACGGAGAATCCCCTTCCCGGTCGTGGCGGAGACGCTGAACTCGGTTCGAGCGTGCCGCAAGGCGTTGGTGACGAACTCGCCGAGTACGAGCAGGGCGTCGTTGGCCACCCGCGCGTCGACGCCGGCATCCCTCAGCGCGTCCTGCAACATGAGTCGGGCGCGCCTGGCCGCACCCGCCTCGGGCACGAACGTCGCCTCCCAGCGGCCCACCCGTTCAACCGCCAACCGCACCTCCGCATCCGCCGGCGCCGTGCGTGGACGGCCCGTTTCGCAACCCCCTGTTGCGGGCACACGTCTACCCACCCGCACGCCGAGGCAATCCAAGAGGACCAGACGCATGGCTGAGCCGTCGCCGACACTTGTTGCCGTGACCCTCGAGGGCGAACTCGCCGCCCTCGACGATCTCGCCCGCACCATGGAGGACAACGCCCGGGACGAGCGAGTGCTCGCTCGTCGTGTAAGGGAGCTGCGCGCCGGGCGCTCCGAGGGCCGATCCTGGCACGACCTGCTCGCCCGGGAGAGCGCGCCGGGGGCGCTCGCGCTGGTCGACCGGATCCTCAGGCGGGTGACCGAGGGAAGCGGCGCGCTGCGTCGCGCCCTGGCCCGAGGGCTACGAGCCGATGGGGCCAGCGTCCCGGCCATCGCCAAGATGTTCGGGGTGTCGCACCAGCGGGTCTCGGCGCTGTTGCGGCGCTGAGAGGATCCGGCCGGCGCCGTGTCGGCATCGGCGCCGGCGCCGGCGCCGGCGAGCCGTGCTCGGACGAGTCCCCCTACCGCGCCTCGTAGCGCTCGCGTCGCACCGTCGCCTTCCTGCCCTTGATGGTGGTCGCCCGCAGGGCGGTGATCACCTCGTCTGCCGCCGCCTCGGGGACCTCCACCAGCGAGAACCTATCGGCGATCTCGATGGCCCCGATGTCCCTACCGCTCAGGCGCGACTCGCCGGCGATGGCGCCGACCAGATCTTGGGGTCGGACGCCGAGCGTCCGCCCGGCCCCGATGTAGAGCCGCGTCGTGGCGCCCGTGCCTGCGCGGCCTCCTCGCTGCTCGCGCCCGGGCGCCCTGGGACCACCGCGGCCCTCGCCGCCGGGCCTCGGCGCAACCTCGGGGATCTCCTCGTCGTCGGCGCCTGTTCCGGTCGCCTCGTGCGCCAGCTTGACGGCGGCGAGGGCCACCTCCATCACGTCGAACTCGTCGGCGAGGGTCTCGACCACGACGCGGAAGCGCTCCAGGTCGTCGTCTTCGAGAAGGCTCTCGTGCAGCGCGGCCCGTGTCAGCTCGAGTCGCCGGGCCCGCAGGTCGGCGACGGTGGGCAGCTTCTCGACGGCGATCGCTTGCTTGGTGACCCGCTCGATGGTCTTGAGCATCCGGTGCTCTCGCGGCTCGGCCAAGGTGATCGCCACCCCCTCGCGCCCGGCTCGTCCGACCCGCCCGATGTGGTGCACGTACGCGTCGGGCGCACACGGCACGTCGTAGTTCACGACGTGGGTCAGCTGCTCGATGTCCAACCCGCGTGCCGCGACATCGGTGGCGACCAGAAGGTCGGCCGTACCGCTTCGCACCCGCCCCATGGCGCGGTCCCGCTGCTCTTGGTCCATCCCGCCGTGCAGCGCCTCGGCGCGGTAGCCGCGTCCGTTGAGGGTCTCGGTGAGCTGGTCGACCTCGGCGCGCGTACGGCAGAAGACGATCGCGGCGGCCGGCGCGTCCACGTCGAGCACGCGACCGAGGGCAGCCGACTTGTGCGCCCGAGGCACGACGTACGCGCGCTGCCGTACCAAGGAGGCTTCGCCAGGGGCGGCCGCCTGTCGCCCGAGCTGCACCCGGACGGGATCGCGCAGGTGGCGGCGGGCCATCCCGTCGATCCTGGGCGGCATCGTCGCCGAGAAGAGGACGGTCTGGCGATCCGTGCGAGTTTCGGCGAGGATCGCCTCGATGTCGTCGGCGAAG
>JALYMX010000133.1 GCA_030773495.1 Actinomycetota bacterium
CCCCCGCCGGCCGCCGGCACCAGCCACGGCGGTGGTGCGTCGCCGCCGGCCGCCCACCGCTCCGGATGGCGGCCCAGGCCCTCGGCGTCGCTCAGGCGGAGCACGGGGGTGCGCATGGCCGGCGCCAGCCAGCGCTCGGGGTCGACGGCGTACTCCGGGTACACCGTGAGGCGGGCGGCGAGGGTGAAGCCCCGGCGTTCGGTGACCTGGCGCAGGCGCTCCACCGCCGGCCACGGCCGCTCGGGGTTCACGTGGTCGGGCGTCACCGGCGATACGCCGCCCCAGTCGTCGATGCCGGCGTCGAGGAGGGCGCCGAAGTCCTCGGACAGGTTGGGCGGGGCCTGCACGTGCACCTCGGGGGGCAGGACCAGCCGGGCGACGGCCACCGACCACAGCAGGTCCTCGGCGGGGCAGGGCCGGGCCCGGTGCATGGCCGTGCCCGCCTTGGGGACGAAGTTCTGGACGATCACCTCCTGCACGTGGCCGTGCCGGCGGGCGGCGGCGGCGATGGCCTCGAGCGCGTCGAGGCGGTCGGCGCGCGACTCGCCGATGCCGCACAGGATGCCGGTGGTGAAGGGGATGTGCAGCTCGCCGGCCGCCTCGAGGGTGGCCAGCCGGCGCTCCGGGGCCTTGTCCGGGGACCCGCCGTGGCAGGCCAGGGCGGCGTCGAGTGACTCGAGCATCATGCCCTGCGACGCCGTCACCTCCCGGAGGAGGGCCAGCTCGTCGGGGAACAGGGCGCCGGCGTTGGCGTGGGGCAGCAGGCCGGTCTCGTCGCGCACGAGGGCGCACATGGCGGCCAGGTAGTCCACCGTGGTGGGGTAGCCGTGCTCGTCCAGCCAGGCGGCCGCCGCCGGGTAGCGCAGCTCGGGCCGCTCACCCAGCGTGAACAGCGCCTCCGAGCACCCGGCGGCGGCGCCGGCGCGCGCCAGGCCGAGCACCTCGTGGGGGGCCAGGTAGGGCGCCTCCACCCGGGCCGGCGCGGTGGCGAAGGTGCAGTAGCCGCAGCGGTCGCGGCACAGCCGGGTGAGCGGGACGAACACCTTGGGCGACCAGGTGATCCGGGTGCCGAAGGCGCCGTGGCGCACCTGGGCCGCCGCCGCCACGACGTCGCCCAGCGGCGCGCCGAGAAGGTCGGAAGCCATGGCCGACAAACCTAGGCCGCAGCGACGGGCGGCGGCCGCGCCCGTCGGCGCCAGCGCTACTCGGCCTGCAGCTCGGCCAGGCGCTGGTCGACCCGCTCGCGCTCGCGCACCAGCGCCTCGCGCTCGGCCTGGCCGGCGTCGCTCTCGGTGTAGGCCCGCTCGATGAACGACACGATCTCGTCGATGGCCTCCCGCACGGCCCGGCCCTGGTTGGGCCCCAGCACGTGCCCGGAGCGGTCGGCCTCGATGACGTCGGGGTCGTGGGGGATGATCCCGGCGAGGGGCACGCCGTACTCGGCCGCCACCTTGGCGAAGAACTCGGCGTCGTCAGGCAGGCGGGCCTTGTTGCCCACGCCGTACACGAGGGGGATCCCCAGCTCCTCGGCCAGGCCCATGGTGCGGCCGGCGGTGAGGATGGACTTGCGGGACGGCTCCATGATCACGAGCAGCACGTCGGCGTAGGCCAGCGTGCCGCCCGAGCGCGACAGGTGCTCGAGGCCAGCCTCCATGTCGACCAGGGTGACGTCGGCCTCTTCCTCGATGGCTGCTCCCAGGAGGCTGCGCACGGCAGCGTGGCTGGAGCAGGTTCAGCCGGCGCCCGCCTGGGTGATGGCCATGGCGTTGAGGAGGGTCACCTCCGAGGGGGTGGGCACGCCGTAGTCGCGGAGCAGGTCGGCGGGGGTGGTGGCGCCGTTCCCGGTGCCCACGACCAGCGACCGGGGGAGCACCGGCACGCGCTCGGCGGCGGCGGCGTCGAGGCCGAGGCTGAGCGCCAGGTTGGGGTTCGAGTCGGTGTCGACGGCCAGCACGCGCTTGCCGCGCGCCGCGTACGCCTGACACAGGAGGGCCGAGGTGGTCGTCTTGCCCACGCCTCCCTTGCCCACGATGCCCAGCTTCATGTGGATGCCCCTCTTTCGCTCGTCGGCTTCGCTCGATCGGCGTCGTAGCAAGCCTACCGGGGCGCCGCCGCTTGATCGACGAGCCACACGACGCGATCGGCCCGCACCCGGGCCGCCGGCAGGTCCTCGCCGTCGGCCACCCGCTGGACGGCCTGCTGCTTCTCCTCGCCGGCCACCGTGAACAGGGCCAGCCGGGCCCGGGCGATCCCCGAAAGGGTGAGGGTCATGCGCCGGTGGGGGTTGGTGCCAGTGCCGTCCTCGTTCATCACCACGAGGCGACCGGGGTCGGCGTCGAGCGCCGGCGATCCGGGGAACAGCGAGGCGGTGTGGCCGTCGCTGCCGAGGCCCAGGTGCACCACGTCGAACCTGCCCAGCTCGCCCACCCGCAGCTGGTAGGGATCGGGGCCCTCCTCGCAGCGCATGGGATGGACGGAGTGGGCCGCCCCGACCCGCTCCAGCAGGGCACGCCGCCCGAGGCGCTCGTTGGAGTCGGGGTGGTCGGGGGGGACGCAGCGCTCGTCACCCCAGTAGACGTCCACGACCCACCAGTCGATGGCGTCGCCGCCGTCGGCGGCCAGGCGCTCGTAGCACCGGCGGGCGGTGTCGCCGCCGGACAGGGCGAGGGAGAACCCGTCGCCCGGCCGCTCACCGAAGGCCTTGACCACCCGTCGGGCGAACTCACCGGCGACGTCGTCCACGACCACCAGCTCGCCGTTCACGGGCGGAACACCAGGGCGGCCCGCAGCGCCTGCCCATGGGCGCGGTCCCGCCCGACGCGGGTGAGGGCCTCGCCGACCGCCGCACCCAGCGGGTCGTCGGGGAGCGACAGACGCTCCTCGTGGGGCGGCGCGCCGTCGACCGACGACACGGCCCGCAGCGCCGCCTCGCCGTCCACCCGCTCCACGCTGAACGAGCCCCGGACACCGCCGGCGCCGGCCTCCAGCCGCACCCCGGCGCCGGGCCCGGGCCGGAGCTCGACGGCTGAGCAGGCCAGGCCGAGGCGCGACGCCAGCCACCCGCCGAGCAGGAGCGGCGAGGTTCCCTCGCCCCGCACCTCCACTCGGTCCACGCCGGCGACCAGCGGGCGGGCCGGGGCGGGGTCGAACAGGCCGGCGACGAGCTGGCGCCAGGGGCGCAGGGCGATCCAGGCCACGTCGTGGACGACGCAGCGGCGGTCCAGGGCCGCCACCGCGGCCAAGGCGGCTACGTCGCCCTCCCTGGTGTCCACCACGACGGCGTCGGCGCTGGCGAGGAGGGGCTCGGCCGGCGAGGGCGGGGCCCCCGAGAACCACACCACGACGGGGAGGTCGGCCAGGGTGAGGGGCTCGAGCAGCGAGTCGAGGTGGGCGGCCGGCTCGCCCCGTACCTCGAGGCGGACGTCCTCGGACCACACCGCGTGGCCCTCGGCCACGGTGCCGTGCAGGGTGACGGAGGCGTCGAGGCCGGCCGGCCCCGCGTCGGGGCGGGCCACCAGCACGACGGTGCGCCCGGGGTGGCGTCCGCCGAGGCGGTGGAGGGCCGTGCAGCCCAGATCGGCCTCCTCGTGGTCGCCGGCGACCAGGACGAAGTTGGTGACGCTGGTGCGGGTGGCCGTGCGCTGCTCGCCGCGGCGCAGCTCGGCCAGGGCGTCGAGCACCTGGCCCACCCGCACGCCCTCGCCCCGCCAGGCGCCCAGCTCCACGGACCCTACGGGCTGCGCCAGCGTCGTCCGTCCCGTTCGAGGAGGCGGTCGGCCTCACGGGGGCCCCACGAGCCGGCGGGGTAGCCGGCCAGCGGCGTGGCGTCGTCGGACCACGACGACAGGATGGGCTCCACCACCCGCCAGGCCTGCTCGACCTCGTCGGCCCGGATGAACAGCGTGGGGTCGCCGACCAGGGCGTCGAGCAGCAGGCGCTCGTAGGCGTCGGGGGTCTCCTCCAGGAAGGCGGCGCCGTAGGAGAAGTCCATGGACACCGTGCGCACCCGGAAGGCCTGACCGGGCACCTTGGCGCCGAAGCGCAGGGTGATCCCCTCGTCCGGTTGGATGCGCAGGACCAGGGCGTTGGGCCCCAGGCCGCGGGTCTCCCGCGAGCCGAACGGGAGGTGGGGGACGTCGCGGAACTCCATGGCCACCTCGGTGACCCGCTTGGGGAGGCGCTTTCCGGTACGCACGTAGAACGGGACGCCGGCCCACCGCCAGTTGTCGATGCGCACCTTCATGGCCACGTACGTCTCGGTCCGGCTGCCGGGGTCCACGCCCTTCTCGTCGCGGTAGCCGGCAACCTGGTCGCCCTCCACCCAGCCCTCGCGGTACTGGGCTCGCACCACGTCGATCGACACCTCGTCGGGGCTCAGGATGTCGACGGCGCGCAGGGCCTTCACCTTCTCGTCGCGGATGCCCTTGGCGTCCACGCTGGCCGGCGGCTCCATGGCGGTGAGGGCCAGCACCTGGAGGACGTGGTTCTGGACGATGTCGCGCAGCGCGCCCGCCGTCTCGTAGAACCCACCCCGATGTCCCACACCGAGGGACTCGGCCACCGTGATCTGCACGTGGTCGACGTAGCGACGGTCCCAGATGGGCTCGAAGATGGCGTTGGCGAACCGCAGGGCGAGGACGTTCTGGACCGTCTCCTTCCCCAGGTAGTGGTCGATCCGGTACACCTGGTCCTCCCGGAACGACTGGTGGATCTCCTCGTCCAGGCGCAGCGCGCTGTCCAGGTCGCGCCCGTAGGGCTTCTCCACCACCAGGCGGACGAACGCCCCGTCGCGGTCGGGGCGGTTGAGGTCGTGGCGACCGAGGGCGGTGGCCACGCCGGCGAACACGTCGGGCACGGTGGCCAGGTAGTGGAGGCGGTTCCCCGCCGTCCCCCGCACCTCGTCGAGCTCGGCCAGCACCTCGGCCAGTCGCTCGAACGTCTCGGGCGCCGTGTAGCCCCCGGTCACGTAGCGGAACCCGGCGGCCAGCGCCTCCCATGCCGCGCTCGGCTTCGGCACTGCGTCGCGCATGCGGGTGCCGAACTCCTCGTCGCTCATCTCGGTGCGTCCCACGCCGACCACGGCGAAGGCCGGCGAGAGGCGGCCGTCGGCGGCCAGCGCCTCGAGGGCGGGGGCCAGCTTGCGCACCGTGAGGTCGCCGGAGGCGCCGTAGACGACGAGGGCGCACGCCGGCGCCCGCCGGTCGGCGGCCAGGCCCTCGGCCAGCGGGTTGGGCGGGAGCTCGCTCACCTGGCGGCCCTCACAGGACGGCGCCGGCGTCGCCGCTCGCGGCCTGGTCGGCGCGGTCGGGGTCGCGCTTGGCCTCCTCGGCCGCCGGCGACTCCGTGAAGAAGGAGTGCCCGCCGAACTGGTTGCGCAGGGCGGCCACGATGCGGGCGGCGAAGCGGTTGTCGTCGCGGGAGGCGAAGCGGGCGAACAGCGACGCCGTGATGGCGGGCGCCGGCACCGCCCGCTCAACCGCCTCCTGGACGGTCCAGCGTCCCTCGCCCGAGTCGGCCACGTAGCCGCGGATCGCCGCGAACTCCTCCGGGTTGGCCAGCGCCAGCTCGGTGAGCTCGAGCAGCCAGGAGCGCACCACCGACCCGTGGTTCCACAGGGCGGCGATCTGGTGCAGGTCGAGGTCGAGCTCGGAGGCGGCGTCGAGGAGGGCGAAGCCCTCGGCGTAGGACTGGAGCATGCCGTACTCGATCCCGTTGTGGATCATCTTCGTGTAGTGCCCCGCCCCGGAGGGCCCGACGTGGGCGTAGCCCTCGGGGGGGGCCAGCGCGGTGAAGACCGGCTCCAGCCGGTCGACCGCCTCCTGGTCGCCGCCCACCATCAGGCAGTACCCGTTCCTCAGGCCCCACACCCCACCGGACACGCCGGCGTCCACGTAGGCCACCCCCCGCTCGCGCAGGCGCCCGGAGGCCTCCTGGGCCTCGCGGTAGTTCGAGTTGCCGCCGTCGACGATGGTGTCGCCCGGGCCCAGCAGCGCGGCGACAGCGGCGGCCGTCGAGCGGGTGGGGTCGCCGGCGGGCACCATGAGCCACACGGCCCGGGGCGGCTCGAGGGCGGCGACGAGGTCCTCCAGGGTGGAGGCGCCGACGGCGCCGTCCTGCGCCGCCTTCTCCACGAGGGTGACGTCGCGGTCGTGGGCGACCACCTCGTGGCCGGCCTCCACCAGCCGCCGGGTCATGTTGGCGCCCATCCGGCCGAGGCCCACCATGCCGAGTTGCAATTAGTGCCGCCCTGTGGAAGTGAGGACCATGTTCGACCCCTCCTGGTTCGCTGGTGACCACGCGCGCCGGGCTGTGACGAACATGGTCATTAGTTCCTGGGGCGGCACTAGGAGATCTCCTTGGGGTCGTCGACGGCGAAGCGCCACACCCGTCGCCCTCGCCCCACGAGGGTGCGATGGTCGCCGAGGGCCTGGGCGGCGATGAGGGTGTTGAAGTCGTAGGGGCGGGAGGGGATGGGCACCGAGGCGGCCGGCGTGCGCCGCACCAGCTGCACGGCGACCACCGACGCCGGCCCGCCCTTGTGGAGCTGCCCGGTCGAGTGCAGGAACCGTGGCCCGTAGCCGGCGGTGACGGCGGCGCCGCCCAGCCCGTCGCGCAGCGCCCGGCGGAGGTGCGCCAGCGCCGTGTCGTGGCGGTAGGGGAGGTAGGCCTGGATCGACACGTAGTCACCGGGGCGGACGACGTCCTGCAGCCAGTCGGAGGCGGTGGCGGGGTCGGCGGCGTCCACGTCGGGGAGGGGCAAGGTGGACAGGACCTCGGCCGTGTTGGCTTTGGCCTCGGCCACGTCGGGCTCGCTGAACGGGTCGACACCGAGGACGTGCCCGGCGGTGGCGACGGCCAGCTCCCAGCGGAGGAACTCGGCGCCGAGCTCCAGCGGGTCGTCGAGCTCGAGGCCCACCACGTAGCGGTCGTCGCCGTTCTCCACCTCGGTGGTCGGCACCGGGACGCACCCCCGCCCGTCCTTCCCGGTGGACTCGGCCACCAGCTGCTCGACCCACAAGCCGAAAGCGGCGAAGCGCTGCGGCACGACGACGGTGAGCTTGTCCCTGCCCTCGAGGGCGGCGGCCCCCACGGCCAAGCCGAGCTCGACGGCGGCGGCGCGGTCCACGGCGAGGGCCTGCTCGCACAGCCCGGCCACGTCCACCCCGCACAGGGCGGCGGGGACCAGCCCGAAGTACGACAGGACCGAGTAGCGGCCGCCGATGTCGGACGGGTTGAGGAACACACGGGCGAACCCGGCGTCGGTCGCCAGGTCGGCCAGCGGAGTGCCCGGGTCGGTGATGGCGGCGTAGCGGCTCGGATCGGGGACGCGCTCCCAGCAGTAGGCGAACAGGGCCATGACCTCGAGGGTCGTCCCCGACTTGGACGAGACGAGGAAGAACGTGTCGTCGAGGTCCGCCGACGCCACGGTCTCGGGGTCGGTGGTGTCGAGGACGACCAGGCGGTCCGAGCCGGTGGCGGCGCGCAGCACCTCGGGCCCGAGCGACGAGCCTCCCATGCCGAGGAGAGCCACGTGGCGGGCGTCGACCGCCGACGCCCAGGCCGCCAGGTCGGCGGCCTCGCTGCGCATGCGGCCGGGGGCGTCGAGCCAGCCGAGGCGGGAGGGGGCCACGTTGCCCGCCGGCCACAGGCCCGGGTCGCGGGCCAGCAGTCGATCGAGGACCTCGCCGGCGGCCG
>JALYMX010000134.1 GCA_030773495.1 Actinomycetota bacterium
CCTCCTGCACGACGCCGGCGCCGGCCGCGAACCCGGCCGGGTCGGCGTCAAAGGCGAGGCGCCGGCGCACGACCTCGGCCCGCACGACCGGGTCGGTGGGGGCGCGCACGTCCACCGACAGCCCGAAGCGGTCGAGCAGCTGCGGGCGCAGGTCACCCTCCTCGGGGTTCATGGAGCCAACGAGCACGAACCGGCTCAGGTGCGAGCGGGAGAAGCCCTCCCGTTCCACCCGGTTCACGCCGGCGGCGGCCACGTCGAGCAGGACGTCGACGAGGTGGTCGGGGAGCAGGTTGACCTCGTCGATGTAGAGCACCCCGCCGTCCACGTCGGCCAGCAGCCCGGGCGCGAAGCGGACCTGGCCGTCGGCGAGGACGCCGGCCAGGTCGAGGGTCCCGACGACCCGGTCCTCGGTGGCGCCCACCGGCAGCTCGACGAAGGGGGCGGCCTCGGGGAGCAGCGAGGCCAGGCCGCGGGCCAGGGTGGACTTGGCGCTGCCCTTGTCGCCCCGCAGCAGCACGCCCCCGACGCGGGGGTCGACGGCGTTGAGCAGGAGGGCCAGCTTGGCGTCGTCCTGGCCGACCACGGCGGTGAACGGGAACGGCGTCACCGGTCCTCCTCCCAGCCCTCGGCCTCCAGCAGGGCCGAACGCAGCGTGGCCAGCGCGGTGTCGGAGGCGTCCCACAGCTCGCGCTCGTGGGCCTCCAGGAGACGCTCGGCCATGGCCCGCAACGCCCACGGGTTCGACCGGGCGAAGAAGGCCCGCACCTCGGGGTCGGCCACGTAGGCCTCGGTGACCCGCTCGTACATCCAGTCCTCCACCACCCGGGCGGTGGCGTCGTAGCCGAACAGGTAGTCCACGGTGGCCGCCATCTCGAACGCCCCCTTGTAGCCGTGGCGCTGCATGGCGGCGATCCACTTGGGGTTCACCACCCGGGTGCGCACCACGCGGGCGGCCTCCTCGGCCAGGCTGCGCACGCGGGGGCGGGCGGGGTCGGACGAGTCGCCGAACCACGCCTTGGGCTGGCGCCCGGTGAGGGCCCTGATGGTGGCCACCAGCCCGCCGTGGTCCTGCAGGTAGTCGTCGGAGTCGAAGATGTCGTGCTCGCGGTTGTCCTGGTTCTTCACGGCCACGTCGATCAGCGAGAAGCGCCGGCGCATGGCCTCGGGGTCGGCGCGACCCACGGCGTCGCCGCCGTAGGCCCAGCCCGACCACGCCTCGTAGACGGCGGCCAGGTCGGCGTCGGAGTGCCAGTCCCGCGACTCGAGCAGCGGCAGGATGCCCGACCCGTAGGCGCCCGGCTTGGCCCCGAAGATCCGGGGGTCGTCGTCGAAGCCGGCCAACCGGAAGGCGTCGTCGAGGAGGGCGATCACGTGCGGGAAGGCGTCGCGGAAGAACCCGGAGATGCGCAGGGTGACGTCGACCCGCGCCCGGCCCAGCTCCTCCTCGCCCACCAGCTCGATGCCGGTCACCCGGCCCGACTCGGCCGCCCACACCGGTCGCACGCCGACCAGGGCCAGCGCCTCGGCCACGTCGTCGCCCATGGTGCGCATGGCCGAGGTCCCCCACAGCACCAGGCCGACCGAGCGGGGCGGTTGGCCCTCCTCGACCACATGGCGGGCCACCAGCTCGTCGGCCAGGCGGCAGCCCACGTCCCACGCGAAGGGGGAGGGCACCGCCTTGGGGTCGACGCTGTAGAAGTTGCGCCCGGTGGGGAGCACGTGGGCCATGCCGCGGGTGGGGGCCCCGCTCGGGCCCGCGGGGACGTGGGCGCCGTCCAGGGCGGCGAGCAGGTTGGCGACCTCGTCGGTGGTGCGGCGCAGCGCCGGCACGAGGGTCGAGCACACCCACCGCAGCGTCGGGTGGTCGCCGTCGTAGCGCCACCCGCCGGCCTGGAGGCCGGCGAGGAGGGCCCGGTTCTCGGCCTCCACGGCGTCGACGTCGGTCCTCGACGCGTCCGGCGCCAGCGCGGCCCGCAGCGAGGGGACGCCGGCCTGGGGCAGGCGGGTGACGGCGAGCACGAGGTCGAGCTCGGCCTCGCCGGCCGGCGGTCGTCCGAGCACGTGGAGGCCGCCGCGGATCTGGGCGTCCTTGAGCTCGCACAGGTAGCCGTCGACGTGGAGCACCAGGTCGTCGAACTCGTCGCCGCCGGGGGCGTGGTGCACGCCGAGGTCGCGGGAGATCTCGGCCTCGACCAGCAGCTCCCACACCTGGTGGCGAACGGCCGGCAGCTTGGCCGGGTCGACCGAGGCGGTCCGGGCGTACTCGTCGAGCAGCGACTCGAGCCGGGCCAGCTCGTCGTAGGTGTCGGCCCGGGTCATGGGCGGCAGGAGGTGGTCGATCACCACGGCATGGCCGCGGCGCTTGGCCTGGGTGCCCTCGCCGGGGTCGTTCACCACGAACGGGTACACGAGGGGCACGTCGCCCAGGGCGGCGTCGGGGGCGCAGGCGGCGGACAGGCCGACGCCCTTGCCCGGCAGCCACTCGAGGGTCCCGTGCTTGCCGGCGTGGACGACGGCCGACGCCCCCCACACCTCGTCGAGCCAGCGGTAGAAGGCGAGGTAGTGGTGGGTGGGGGCGAGGTCGGGCGAGTGGTAGACGGCGACGGGGTTCTCGCCGAAGCCGCGGGGCGGCTGCACGGCCACGACCACGTGGCCGAGGTCGACGCCGGCGAAGACGAGCTCCCCCTCGTCCACGTGCACGGCGCCCGGGGCGGGGCCCCACGCCTCGGTCACCGACGCTTGCAGGGCCGGAGGGAGCGTGGCGAACCACGTCGCGTACTCCTCGGCCGCCCAGCGCCCGCAGGCCCGTCCCACCTCGTCCTTGCCCAGCACCTCGCGGTCGTAGGCCAGCCCGTCGGCCAGCTCGGCCATCAAGGCGTCGCCGCTGTCCGGCACCCGGTCGACGCGATAGCCGGCCTCCCGCAGGGCGACGAGCAGGTCGACCACGCTGGCCGGCGTGTCGAGGGCGACGGCGTTGCCCAGGCGGCTGCGCCTGGTCGGGTAGGCGGAGAGCACGATGGCCACCCGCCGCTCCTCGACGGGGACGTGGCGCAGCGTGGCCAGGCGGGCGGCCAGGCCGGCCACCCGCTCCACCCGGTCGGGCACCGTGCGGTAGGCGGTGACGGGGGCGCCGAGCTGGTCGCCGTCGTCGACGGTCTCCTTGAACGAGAAGGGGACGCTCACGATGCGGCCGTCGAACTCGGGGATGGCCACGCTCATGGCCACATCGAGCGGGCCGAGGCCGGCGTCGCTGGCCTCCCAGGCCGCCCGGGGCGAGGTGGCGGCCACGGCTTGGACCACGGGGACGCCGAGGGCGGCCAGCGGGGCGGCGTCCCACTCGTCGCCGGCCGCCGATCCCATGGCCAGCACGGTGGTGACCAGGGCGTCGACGCCGGCCTCGGCCAGCAGGTCGAGGGCGGGGACCCGGCCGGCGCCGTCGGGGCGCAGCGAGTAGCAGTGCACGGGCAGGGCGTTCACCCCCCGCGCCTCGAGCGCCGCGCACAGGTCGGTGACGAACGTCGTGTTCCCCGAGAGCAGGTGAGCGCGGTAGAACACCACGCCCACGGTGGGGCGCCCGGGGTCGACGGCGGGGGAGCCGAACACGCCGGCCACGGGGACCGGTCGCGGCGGGTCGAAGCCGAACCCGCTGAGCAGCAGCGTGTCGGCCACGAACCGGAGGAGGTGCTCCACGTTGTCGAGGCCGCCGTGGACGAGGTACTCGAAGGCCTGGGCCACGGTGCCGGCGGGGGCCAGCGACAGCGCGGTGAGCTCGGCGTCGGGCGACGCCTCGCCCCCGAACAGCAGGAGGGGCACGCGGGCCGCCGCGCAGCGCCGGCGCAGCTCGTCGAGCTGAGGCTCCCACGCCGGCCGGCCGCCGAGCAGGCGGACGAGGACGGCGCCGGCGTCGCCCACCTCCGGGGCTTCGGCCAGCGCCGCCGGGTTGGCCGCCCGCACGGGCGGGAAGCCGGGGGGCAGGCCCTCGAGGACGCTGCGCAGGGCGAGGATCTCGGTGTCGGCGTTGGTGAGGAACAGGATCATCGGGGCGCCCCCTCGGCCAGGATCGCCTCGAGCGCCGCCATGTCGAGGTGGGCGTCGAGGAGGTCGGCCAGGCGGTCGAACTGGGCCTGGCGGGCGGCGTGGAACGAGACGCCGGCGGGCACGAAGGCCTTGCCCCGCCGGCGCCCGATGTCGGTGAGGAAGGCGGCCCGGAACCCGTCCTCCTCGAACAGCCCGTGCAGGGTGGTGCCGGCCACGCCGCCGCCCGTGCGACCGGTGGCGCGAGCGCCGGCGTCGTGGCGGCCGTGGACGTCGTCGAGGTGCACCCAGGCGGTGGCGGCGGGGCCCGGCGTGGTGCGGCCGTGGTGGATCTCGTAGCCCGACACCCGCCGGCCCAGGGCCGTGCCCCGCCGTTGCCGGGTGACCTTGTCGGCGCCGAAGACGGTCTCCACGTCGAGCCACCCCAGCCCCGGCACCCGGCCGCGGCCCGACTCCACGTGGTCGACGATGGTGTTGCCGAGCATCTGGTAGCCGCCGCAGATGCCGAGCACGAACGTGCCGCCGGCACGGCAGGCGGCCATCGCCCGGTCGAGGCCCCGCCCGCGCAGCCACTCCAGGTCGGCGACGGTGGCCTTGGTGCCCGGCAGGATCACCAGGTCGGGCCGGCCCAGGGCGGCGGGCGAGTCGACCAGCCGCACCCCCACCCCGGGCTCGATGGCCAGCGCGTCGAGGTCGGTGAAGTTCGACAGGCGGGGGAGGTGGACAGCGGCCACGTCGAGGGGGTCGCCCAGCGCCAGCCGGTCGGCGCGGGGGCGCCGGCCGGCGAGGGCGAGGGAGTCCTCGGCGTCGAGGGCCACGTCGTGGACGAAGGGCAGGACGCCGAGCGTGGGCACGCCGCAGCGGGCCTCCAGGTCGCGCAAGCCCTCGCCGAGCAGCGTTGGGTCGCCGCGGAACTTGTTGACCACGAAGCCCCGCACCAGGCGGCGCAGGTGCTCGGGCAGCAGGGCCACCGTCCCGTAGAGGGCGGCGAACACCCCGCCGCGGTCGATGTCGCCGACCACCACGGCGGGGAGCGAGGCCTCGGCGGCCACCCGCAGGTTGACGATGTCGTGGTCGAGGAGGTTGATCTCGGCCGGGCTGCCGGCGCCCTCGACCAGCACCACGTCGAAGCGCGACCGCAGGTCGGCCAGCGCCTCGAGGACCAGCCCCAGCAGCTCTGGCTTGCGCTCGTGGTACTGGCGCGCCGTCATGTGGGCCAGCGGGCGGCCGTTGACCACCACCTGGCTGGTGCGCTCGCCGGTCGGCTTGAGCAGGACGGGGTTCATGGCCACCTCGGGCTCCACGCCGGCGGCCAGGGCCTGCACCCCCTGGGCCCGGCCGATCTCGTGCCCCGACGGGGTGACGAACGAGTTGAGCGCCATGTTCTGGGCCTTGAAGGGGGCGACCTTCACGCCCCGGCGGGCCAGGAGGCGGCACAGGCCGGTGACCACGTGGCTCTTGCCGGCGTCGCTCGTGGTGCCGCAGACCATGAGGCCCCCCCTCACGCCGTCGCCTCCAGGGCGGCGGCCAGGCGGGCCAGGCCGTCGGCGTCGGGCACGGCCACCCGGGCCTCGCCCGGGCGGTCGAAGCTGGCGCAGTCCCGCAC
>JALYMX010000135.1 GCA_030773495.1 Actinomycetota bacterium
GGCCGGGGGAAGAGAACCCCGGCCCGGCGCCAAGCCCCGCGGTAAGCGAACCTACGAGGCTGCGGTAGTCCGGCGACGGCTGCGCCAGGCGGCGGTGAGCGTCAGCGCCGCCACGCCGGAAGCGGCCAGGCCGAGCGGGTTGGTGACCGAGCTCACGCCCCCGACTCCGGAAGCAGCGGCGGTCGGAGAGACCACCTTGATGGTGGTCCGACCGGGGCACCCGGTGCACGGCGTGCCAGACTCGTTGTACTGCGTGGCGATCAGGATGTGATAACCGGTCGACGTGTTCTGCGGGATCTTTACGTCGACCTCGATGTTGCCGCCGACCGGCGTGGTGGACGCGAGCGGCTTCGCGGTGCGACTGTCGAGGCGGATGTCGACGGGGCCGAACGTCGACGAACTGTTGTACTTGTTGCCGGTGACCTTGACGGTGCCGCCCGGCGCGACCGTGGACGGGCTGGCGTACAAGGTGACGGTGGATTGGCAAGCGAACGCCGCGGACGCCAGCGCGATCGGCACCGCGGCGCCCCCGAACAGGATGAGTGAGCGGCGTTGGAGTTTTCGCACGTCGGGTCCCCTAGGTCTCGTTGATTGTGGTGTGAGATGCCATCGTCCGGCGTCGTCGTTGAACCAAGCGACCCCGGTGGGCGGTGGCGACAGCATGGCTGGTGTGAGCCACCGCACTTACGAGGAACCCTACATGCCCAGCGCCGTTTTACAAGTGGACGCGACACATATTCTTGACATGCTGCCGTTCCGCCACGCTTTCCGCCACCGCTCGTGGCCGGATCGTCCCTAAGTGTGGCCAGTGTCAGCCATCTCTAGTGGCGGCACTAGAGTGGTGCCGGTTGCAACCGGTCGTGGGGGTGACGTGAGGCGCGCAGCCTTGATGGGCCTTTCTGTGGTGTTCGCCGTCGTCGCCGTCGCGCTCGCCGCCTCGCTCGACGGCGACCACCTCGCTGCGGGACGGAACGTCGCGGTCAACCGGCCCCGCCTGCTCGACGCCAACAACTCCCCGTCACTGGCCCGCAACCCGCAGCGCCCCGACAACGTCGTGCTCACCCACCGCGTTGATCGCCCCGCGTTCTCGGCTCACCTGCAATGGAGCGCCGACGGGGGCCGGTCCTGGCGGCAGACGGCGCTCCCGTTGCCCGATGGCCTCGACCGTGCGTTCGCGCCGGACGCCGCCTTCGGCAGCGACGGGACGCTCTACGTCAGCTACGTGAACCTGGTCGGCAACGGCAACGTGCCCGACAACCTGTGGGTGGCCCGGTCCACCGACGGGGGGCGTTCGCTGACCCCCCCGGTGCGCGTCGCCGGCAGGCTCTCCTTCCAGGCCCGCCTCGCCGTGGCGCCCGACGGGACCGTCCACGTCACCTGGCTCCAGGCCAAGGCAGTCGGGCTGTTCAAGCTCTCCGACTCGCCCAACCCCATCGTGGCGTCCCGTTCCACCGACGGCGGCCGCACCTTCTCACAACCTGTGCCCGTCAGCGACGCCGGGCGCCCACGCGTGGCCGCGGCGACCCCCGTGGTCGACCCCAACGGCCGGCTGCTCGTGCTGTACGAGGACTTCAAGGGGAACAGGAGGGATTTCGAGTTCCTGGAGGGCCCCCCCGCCGAGGACCCGTTCGCACTCGTCTTGACGGCGTCGACGGACGGAGGGCAATCGTTCTCGCCGGGGGTGGAGCTGGAGACGGGGGTCGTCCCCCTCCGCCGCTTCATGGTCTTCCTGCCCGAGTTCCCGTCGCTGGCCGTCGGCCCCGACGGCGCCGTGCTGGTGGCGTGGGCAGACGGCCGCAACGGCGACGAGGACGTCTTCCTGCGCCGCTCGGCGGACGGAGGCCGCACGTGGGAGCCGGCCGTCAGGGTCAACGACAACCGGACGGGCGACGGCACGTCCCAGTACCTCCCACGGGTCGCCGCGGCGCCGTCCGGCCGCATCGACGTCGTCTTCCTCGACCGTCGCCACGACGGCGACAACATCATGACGGAGGCGTTCTTGGCCTCGTCGGATGATGACGGGCGTTCGTTCCGCAACCTCCGGGTCTCGTCCACCTCCTTCGACTCGCGCGCCGGCCCGCTGATCGACGCCACGTTCCCCATCGACTTCGGGTCGCGGCTCGCCCTGCTGAGCGACGACCGGGGGGCCCTCGCGGCGTGGACGGACACCCGGTTCGGCAGTGAGGACAGCGGCCGTCAGGACATCGTCGCCGCTCGGGTGGAGCTCCGCACCGCGAGTGCGCTCAAGTGGGCCGGGGTTGCGGTGCTGGCGCTCCTCGCCTTGGCCTGCGGGTGGCGGGCAACCAGGAGATCGACGGGGCGGGGGCGGGCGACCGGGCCGACGACCGAGGCCGGCGACGAACCTGCCTGGCACTGGGAGACGGTGTGACGGGTGCGGCCGGCGGCGCCCGCGGGACGAGCCGCCCGCGCTCGGGTCTGGTCGGCTGCGTGATCGCCGTTCTGACAGCGGGGCTGGCGGCCGGCGGCTCGGCGGGCGCCGCGCCGGCGCCCTCCTCCTCGCCGTCGGTGGTCGTGCGGTTCACACCGAGGAGCGACGCCGCGGCGCGCGCCGCAGCGCTCGCCCGCCACCGACTCGCCGTGGTCGACTCGATGCCCGGCACGGAGTACGTCCTCGTCGGCGGCGCGCGGCCCGTCGACCCCGCGGTGCTCGAGGCGGAGCCCGCCGTGGCCGACGCCCACCGGGCGGCGACGGTCCACGCCCTCGGCGCCTCGGGGGCCGCCGAGCCGAACGACGAGTTGTTCAAGGCGCAGTGGCACCTGCGGGCCATCGGCATCCCCCGTGCGTGGGACGTGTCCACCGGAGAGCGGATCGTGGTCGCGGTGCTCGACACGGGAGTGGCCTACGAGGACTTCGGGCCGTTCACGAAGGCGCCCGACCTCGCCGGCACGACCTTCGTGCCCGGGTGGGACTTCGTCGACGACGACAGCCACCCCAACGACTACCCGGTGCCGGGGAAGGGGAGCCACGGAACCTCCATCGCCGGGACGATCGCCCAGACGACGAACAACGGCACCGGCGCCGCCGGTGTGGCGCCGGGCGCGTCGATCATGCCCATCCGCGTGCTGTCGCCGGACGAGCGGGGCACCAGCTTCACGGTGGCCAAGGGCCTGCGCTTCGCCGCCGATCGCGGCGCCCACGTCGCCAACCTCAGCCTCGGGACGGCGGAGCGCGCCCCCGAGCTGGCCGACGCCATCGAGTACGCACTGGGCAAAGGGGTGACGGTGATCGCCTCGTCCGGGGACAACGGGACCTCCGCGGTCACCTTCCCGGCGTCCCACCCGGACGTCGTGGCCGTCGGGGCCACCGGGTACGACAACGCCCGAGCCGAATACTCCAGCTACGGCGCCGAGCTCGACCTGGTCGCACCCGGGGGCGTGCTGGGCGAGGACCAGAACCACGACGGCCTCGAGGACGGTGTGGTGCAGCAGGCGGTCTATGAGGTGTCCAGCAGCTTCTGCTACTGCTTCCGCCAGGGCACGTCCAGCGCCGCTGCCCACGTCTCGGGCGTGGCCGCCCTCGTCCTGGCGGCGGGCCGGGCGCAGACCCCGGCGCAGGTCCGCCACCTCCTGGTCTCCACCGCGGCCGACCTGGGCCCCAAGGGGAGGGACGACGAGTACGGCGCAGGCCTGCTGCAGGCCGCCCGCGCCCTCGGCCTGCCCCCCCTGCCGGGTGAAACGCCGCCGACGGTGGGTGCCCACCACCACGAGGAGGAGGAGGGGGAGGAGGCGCCGAGCGACGACGTGCTGCCCGACCGCAGGAGCGACGGGCGCGGCTCCGCCGCGTCCGGGGAGGCGCTCGGCGGGCGAGGGCAGGAGGACTCCGACACCGGCCTCCTCTCGTGGCTGCGCCGGCAGCGGATGGTGCTCGTGGCGGCGGCGGGCGCCGTCGTCGTCGCCTACCTCGTCCCCTTCCTGGTCCGCCGGCGCCGGCGAGAATAGGTCGAGCGATCATCTGTATGCGTTGCTAGTCTCCCCGTGCCGCGGGCGGCACCAAACGGGCGACGCAGTGGCGTGCCGCCGCCGGTTCCGCGCACGAGGGAGGGGCGGTGCGACACGGGCTGAAGGACACTCGTCGACGGTCATGCGGCAGCAGGCTGCGGTGGCGAGAGGGGGCGTGCGAGCGAGGCCCTGCTGCCGTCCTCGCCATGCTCGCCCTCGTGGCGGCGGCGCTCGGTGTCACCACCACCGCTCCGGGTGGCGCCGAGGCTCCGGTCATCGTCGGCGTCGCCACCGGCTGGAACCACAGCTGCGCCCTCACCTCAACGGGGGGCGTGAAGTGCTGGGGATACAACGGGATGGGCCAGCTCGGCGACGGCACCACGACCGACCGGCTGACGCCCGTCGACGTGACCGGGCTCACCAGCGGCGTCGTCGCCGTCCACGCCGGTGGGCACCACACGTGCGCCGTGACCGCGGCCGGCGGGGCCAAGTGCTGGGGGGGCAACGGCTTCGGCCAGGCGGGCGACGACAGCCTCGTCGACCGCCCCACCCCGGTCGACGTCAGCGGGCTGGCGAGCGGCGTTGTCGGCGTCACGGTCGGCGCCTTTCACACCTGCGCCGTGGTGGCCGGCGGGGGCGCCAAGTGCTGGGGCCTCAACGACTTCGGCCAGCTCGGGGACGCCACCTTCCTGACCCGCACGACCCCGGTCGACGTCATGGGGCTGAGCAGCGGCGTCGCCGCCATGAGCGCCGGCGGTCGCCAGACGTGCGCCCTCACGTCGGGCGGCGGCGTGAAGTGCTGGGGCCACAACTTCTACGGTCAGCTCGGCGACGGCACCGGCATCGACAGCAACCGACCGGTTGACGTGGTCGGGCTTCACAGCGGGGTCGGGGGCGTCGCCGCCGGCGGGCGCCACACCTGCGCCGTGACGTCGGCCGGCGGGGCCAAGTGCTGGGGGCGCAACGACTTCGGTCAGGTGGGCGACGGCACCGGCGGGCAGCTGAACTCGCCGGTGGACGTGGTCGGCCTCACCAGCGGCGTGGCGTCGATGACCGCCGGGCGCTACCACGCCTGCGCCACGATGTCGTCGGACGGGAGCGTCAAGTGCTGGGGATCGGTGGACGGCTCGGGGCAGGTCGGCGACACCGCGGTCGGCACGCCGATGGACATCGCGGGGACGTCGGGGATCACCGCCATCGCCGGTGGCGAAGGGCACACCTGCGGGGCAACGTCGGCCGGGGGCGCCAAGTGCTGGGGGCGCAACGACTACGGCCAGCTCGGCGACGGCACCACGGTCGGCACCATGAACCCGGTCGACGTGGCGTTCCCCGGGGCCACTCGAGCGGCCACGTCGACCGTGCTCGCCTCGGCTCCCAACCCGTCCGAGGTCGGGCAGGCAGTGACGTTCACAGCCACCGTGACCTCGGCCTCGGGGCCGGGAACGCCGACGGGGACGGTCAGCTTCCAAGAGGGCGACACCACTCTCGGGACGGCCGCGCTCTCCCCGGACGCCACGGCCACGTTCACCACGTCGTCCCTGGCCGCGGGCGCGCACACCGTGACCGCGGTGTACTCGGGGGACGGCGCCTTCGCCGGCTCCACCTCAGCGCCCGTCACACAGACCGTGAGCTCCACCACCTCCGGTCCGGTCACCATCGTCGTCGACGACGTGGCGCTGACCGAGGGCAACTCCCGCACGACGCCCGCCATCTTCACCGTGAGGCTCTCGCGGGCGAGCACGGCGAAGATCTCGGTGCGGGTGGAGACGCGCAGCGGTACCGCCGTCGACCCGAGCGACTACCGAGGGCTGCGCACCACGGTGAGCTTCTCGCCGGGAGAGACCGCCAAGACCGTCTCGATCACCGTGAAGGGCGACACCGTCCGCGAGCCCGACGAGACGTTCAGCGTGGAGCTCTCGAGAGCCACCAACGCCGACATCGCCGACGGCTCCGGCGCCGGCACCATCGTGAACGACGACTGATCCAAGCGATCCAACCCGGCTCGACTTCGTTGCCGCGGCGTCGCTACTCGGCGTCGCTCCAGTGCGCCCACGCCCACACGGTGCCGAGGACCACGACGGCGACCCCGGGCACGCTGTGGTACGCCGCGGCGCCGGCGGCCACCTCGCCTCGCGCCGCCTGAGCGACCAACGGGACGTGGGTGGCGGTCATCCAGAACCCGGCCAGCAGCACGCCGAGCCCGGCCAGGAGGGGGAAGGCTCCCGGTGCTGGGCGTCGCGCCCGGGCCAGAGCGAACAGCGAGAGGGCGAGCACGACCAGGGCGGGCACGACGTGGTCCGCCACCTCGACCCGTGTCTGCGTGGCCAGCTCGGGACCGGTGTAGGGGGGCAGCAACGCCCACCCGGCCACGACGAAGCCGGCTATGGGCAGGGCGCGACGAAGAGAACGCCTACCCGGTTCGGTTCCAGTCGCGCCAGGCTGCACTCCCGCAAGCTCCTTCCGCGCGGCGCGCATTCGTTCGCTCGGCTCGTGGCGAACCCTACCGCAGCGCCTCGTGCGGCCGGGAGCCCGGCGGCGGCCTCGTTCGCCCGCGTCTATTGCGACAACTACGTTCCCACGTTACAGTTACAGAGCGGTGTGCCCCGTTCGCGGGGTTTCCTGAACGGGCTCCATCGGAGGGGACAACAGTTCCTGCGCTTGACCGCGTGGCGCAGGCTGACGGGGGAGGGTGACGGGCCCATGCGATTTCGGATCCAGCTCGCCGTAGTGGTCGTGGGGGTCGCTGGCACCCTCGTCGGGTTCACCCCGGCAGAGGCGGCTCCCCCGGTCGGGTGCGGTTCGGTCATCCGCACGAACACCACGCTGACCGCCGACGTGGGCCCGTGCAGCTCCGGTGGACTCGTCGTCGGTGCCAGCAACGTCACCCTCGAACTGAACGGCCACACCGTCTCCGGTGACCCGGCGTCAACGGGCGACGGCGTCGGGATCCTCGTGCAGGGCAAGCGGGGCGTCGTGGTGAAGAACGGCACGGTCCGCGACTTCGACACCGGGGTGCTGCTCAGGCGCACCCAGTCCAAGCCCACCACGCACAGCCAGCTCCTCGACCTCCATGTGGTGGGCAACGGCCTCCCTCAGCCGTCGCCGGCGCATCTCGGCAACGGCATCGCACTCCTCGGCGCCAACGACAACCTCGTCCAAGGAAGCACCGTGTCGCGCAACATCGCCTCGGGGATCTCGATCGAGGAGGCGACAGGCAACACGATCAGGTCCAACGAGGTCGTCGAGAACGGTGTCGTGGACCAGCAGAACTGTCTCGTACGAGGGGGTGTCGGCATCCGGTTGCTCACCCTGGCCAGCGGCAACACGGTGAGCGGCAACGACGTGCGCCGCAACACCTCCGCGGGGGTGAACCTCTCGTTCGACGACACCGACAACCTCATCGAGCACAACGTCATCGAGGGCAACCACCTCAACGGCCTGCGCACCAGCGCCAACTCGGACCGGAACCTGGTGCGCAACAACGCGGTGAACAACAACGGCTTTCGCACGGTCCTGGCCCGCGACGCCTCGGGCGCCTGCGTGGCGAGCGTCCGCCCTAGCGGCTCCGGCATCGCCTTCGACTTCTCGAACGAGAACGTCGCCCGGCAGAACGAGGTCCGTGGCAACGCCCTCGACGGCATCAGGGTGGGGGGTGGGGACGAGACCCTTCCGAGCTCCGGCCACGTGGTGGAGGCGAACACCGTCCAGGGCAACGGGCGCAACGGCATCGTCGTCACCTGCAGGACGGACTTCCCCCCGACGAAGTGCCTGGAGTCGGACCAGCACAACCGGATCGTGTCCAACACGGCCACGGGCAACGGCGGAGCGGCGGCTGGCACGCAGGTCAGCAGTGGCGGGTTCCTCGTCGGCAACTTCGACCTCCTCGATGCCAACGTCGTCGGCCCGCCCTGCGACAACAACACCTGGTCCGCCAACACCTTCAACACCGCCTATCCGTCCTGCACGACGGGTTAGACGACGGGTTAGACGAAGACCTCGGGAGAGCGAAAGGAAGAGAGGACGACACCATGAGGCGCCCGAAGCTGCTGTTGTTCCCGTTCTCGGGCCTGGTCCTGCTGACCTTGTCCACCGCCACGGCGTTCGCCTGCACCATCTTCAAAGGCACCTTCACCATCCAGGGCAATGCCTCGAGCACGAAGGTCACCTCCACCGGACTGGGCAACGGGATGAACCAGACGGTGAGCCCCGGCGTGGCCAAGGCGACCAGCAACGGCGGCTCCGTCACCATCTGGACCGGCAAGGACGCCGACGGCCGGAAACTGCCTCGGGGCGAGTACCTCGTTCGCTTCTACAACAGCACGGCCACGGATCCCGGGTACACCGACCACGCCCACTGGTACACCGACTGCATGGTCGGTGGTCCGGGTACGACGCTGGGCTCGGCGGAGGTGGGTTTTAACGGCAAGGTGAAGGGACAACCGCTTACCTTCTCGCTTCCCGACGGCCTGCGGGGCGACACCGCTCCACAGGAGTCGACGGTGTGCATCACCGATCTGGCGGCCGCCTACGGCAACCAGGCGCCGTTGACGATTCTGTAGCGGACGGCGGGCGGGAACCCCGGGCAACTTCTCACCCGGGCCCCGCGGAGCCGACCGGGGAGCGGTTGAACGGGCCGTCCCGGTCACGCAGACGTGACACGTCGTCGGGCGAGAGCGGACGGCTCCAGTAGTAGCCCTGAGCGGTGTCGCATCCCATCCGCCGCAGTTGGTCGGCCTGCTCGGCTGTCTCCACGCCTTCGGCGACCACCTCGAGGTCGAGGGCATGGGCCAGGCTGATCACCGCGAGCACAATCGGGCGCTCTTCGTCCTCGCGCACGTCGGCGATGAAGGACCGGTCGATCTTCAACTCGTCGACCGGGAAGGAGTCGACGTAGGTGAGGGAGGAATAGCCGGTCCCGAAGTCGTCGATGCTCAAGCGCACGCCCAACGACTTCAGCGCGCCGAGAACCCGCAGGGCGGTGGGGGCGTCATCCATCAGGACGGTCTCGGTGATCTCGAGAGAGATGGCCGAGGGGTCCACTCCTGATTGCGTCACGGCGTCGCGCACCACCTGGGGCAGCTCTCGGAGGCGGAGTTGGCGGCCCGAGACGTTGACGTGGACCTTCAGCATGCCCTCCGTGTTGTCCCCGTTTCCCCAGTGCGCCGCCTGGCGGCACGCCTCCTCGATGACCCAAGCGCCGATGGGCACGATCAGCCCACTGTCCTCGGCCACGCTCAGGAAGTCGGCGGGGCCGAGCAGGCCCTGCTCAGGATGGTCCCAACGAAGGAGCGCCTCGACGCCGACGATTTCCTCTCCCACGAGCTTCACCAGCGGCTGGTACACGAGCTTGAGCTCGCCTTGGTGGAGCGCCCGGCGGAGCGCCTCTTCGGTTTGCAGGCGGCGCAGCGCGCGCTGATGCATGGCGGTGTCGAACAGCTGGTAGCGGGCCTTGCCCCGCTCCTTGGCCTGGTACATCGCCGCGTCGGCCTGCTCGAGCAGCGACTGGGGCGTCTCGTCCCCGCGGGGGAGAGCAATCCCGATGCTGGCGGTGAGGGAAACCTCGTTGTGGTCGACCAGGAAGGGGACTTCGACGGCCTGGGAGATCCGCTCGGCGATGCCGACGACCTCCAGCTCACCGAGGACACCCTCGCACAGCACCACGAACTCGTCCCCGCCCATGCGGGCCACGGTGTCGCTCGGTCGCACGGCGGACTGGAGGCGCTTGGTGAGCTCGATGAGGACGGAGTCGCCGGCCTCGTGGCCGTAGCTGTCGTTGAGGGCCTTGAACCGATCGAGGTCCAAGAACAACACGGCGACCGAGCTGCGCTGTCGCTTCAGGCGGTTCAAGGCGTTGCCGAGCCGATCACACACCAGCGTCCGGTTGGCGGCGCCGGTGAGGGGATCGTGGATGGCCTGGTGGGCCAGCTGCTCCATGGTGCGATGGCGCCCGATGGCGAGCGCCGCCACATGGGTCAACCGAGCCAGCAGCTCCCAATCCTCCTCGTCGGGGCTGTAGGCGGCGCGGTAGTAGAGGGCGAAGACGCCGAGGACGGAGTCGCTGCCGGGGGCCACGATGGGCGAGGACCAGCAGCTGCGCAGCTCGAGGTCAAGCGCCATGTGGCGGCACGCGTTGCACCGGGGGTCGGTGGCGAGGTCGGCCACGATCTGTGCCGCGGCCGCGTGGGGCCCGCCGAGAGCGTCAGGGGGCACCTCCTCGACGAGGTTCTCGATGCCGGGGAGCTGCAGTCCTCCACCGTGGCTGATATGGCCCGGGCCGCCGTGGTCGAGGAGGAGGATGGAGCAGCGGGCGGTGGTGGCATGGGCCTCGATGAGCTCGGCGAGGGCATCGAGGATCTGGTGCAGGTCGGACGTCCCGGCGATCATCTCGAGAACGCGGGCCTGGCCGGCGAGGAGCGGCTCGGCCCGTTTGCGCTGCGTGATGTCCCTGGCGTCGACGTCCTCGGCGCCGAGGGGATGAAGGATTCGCAGCACATGCAGCCGGCGTTGCTCCCCGTCGGGGCGGCCACGGGCACGCCACACGTCGCAGCGAACGGGGACGACGGCACCGTCGCATCTCCGGTAGCGCTGGTCGAGCCGGCCGGCGTCGACGTCGCCGTCGAGCAACCGTCGCATGAGCGCGTGCTCGTCGGCCACGTCCTCGGGCGCGAGCAAGGCCTCGACGGCGCGTCCCACCACCTCGTCCTCGTCGCAGCCCACAAAGGAGCAGAAGGGTTGGTTCACGCCGAGGAACACACCGCGCTCGTCGGTCAGCGCCAGCGGCGAGGGCGCCGCCCGCACGACCTCCCACGGAATCTCGACGTCGCGTGACCTCCGAGGATGCACCCGGCCTCTCCTGTGCCCGAGGGCCGAAACGAACCTCCATCGCCGTTGCCGGTTGTACCGCTTCGTCAGGCTTTACCTCCTACCCTGCCGTCCCGCTGCTCATTCGGGTCCTGGGCGAGCTCCTTCGGGACGGCGGTGGTGACGGTCGCTCCGCAGTCTTCCCGGGTCGACGACGTGACGTGGGAGCATGACGACAAGACGACGGAGGAGCTGCCCGAGCTCATCGGGCGACTGACGGCCTTCGGGCCCCCGCGACGTCGTCACGCGCTCCGATGATCCGTTCGCGCTGGGCTCGCTGCTCTGCGAGTCGGCACTCCGAGCGCCGTCTGGGTCGACGACCGCCGCTCGCCACTTGCCACGCAGGAACGACCGCTCCGATGCGGTGGTCCGGCTGGGACCGGCCTCGGCTATGATTGGACCGATGATCACTGTCAGCCTCGAGCGGGTCGAAGCTCTCGAACTGCTCGGGATGGCATTGGCGCATCTGAACGACGCCGAGGCCAGAGGCGAGATGTCTCCGCGACTCGCCTTGTTGATGGCCATACGCGACAAGCTTGCCCTCGCCCTCCGGGAGGAGCCATGAGTTACAGCGACGCACACGTCACAGCTGCACTTGCCGCCATGGAGAAGCACCGGAGTGGTGAGACGGGTGAGATCGGCGCCGCACTGGCGGTTGTCGGTTTGAGCGCAGAGCGAGCTGCCAAAGAAGCGCGCATCCGCGACGACATGATCCGGGTGGCGCACCGCGCCGGCGCGTCGCTCCGTCAGCTCGCCGATGTCTCTGGCTTGGATCGCAAGACCGTCACCGCCATTGTTGGCACCTCTGCACGCGACTGACTGCATCTCTCGGTCGACGCCGCAATCCGCGGCGACGTGGCGATAGCGCGCTGCCGGTGAAGGTCGGCGCAGCCCGGTGAGGCGATAGGTCGGGCGGTGAGCCGAGGCACCTCACGGCTCTCCGAACGCGCCACGCGAACGTTCCGTGACGTCGGCTCCAACCCGACGATGACTGCCGAGGCCAGCCCTCCGCTCGGGCCACGACCCTCGAGGCGTCCTCCGTCGGCCTGGACCTGACGTTCGACGACCTGCGCCACTACTACGCCTCGCTGCTCATCCGCTACGGCGAGTCCGTGAAGGTCGTCCAGCGCCGCCTCGGCCACAAGACGGCCCAGGAGATGTCGCGCTCGACACCTACGGGCATCTGTGGCCCGATCGGACGACCGGACCCGCGACGCCGTCGACGCCGAGCTGTTCCGGGTGGGCGGTCCGGCGGTCACCGCTGGCGACCGGGACGGCCGCCAAGGGCCCGCCGGCGACCGCCCTGTCGGAGAAATCCCGCGGCCTGGCCGCGGCCGGGGCGCCTCCGCCGACAGAACCGCAGCTCAGAGGGCATATTGGCGGTGAGCCGGCCTGTAGGCGGGGGAGTGACGAAGGGGTTGTCCACATGGCCGTGATGGTCAAATATGGCCCGCGGCCTGGGGTTTGTTGCTCGATGGCTGTCCGCAGCGGACCGCTGAAAACCGCAGTTTCGCGGCCTCCCGCGGCCTGGCCGCGGCCTGGAGCCGCCCCCGATCACCCCGCGAATCGCTCGAGCCAGGCCGCGCTCAAGGTCGGGAAGTGCGAGGCCAGCTGGGCGCCCATGTCGGGTACTGACACCGGCCCGCCGCCGGCGCTTGGTGATCAGGTGGCGGATCGTGTCGACGACGCCGCCGGCCGAGGCGGCCCAGAGCCGCATGGCGAAGGCGTCGCCGTCGAGCGGCTCGACCCCGATGACCGCCGCCGCGATCTCCGTGCAGAGCCGGCCGTCCTCCGTCACCACGAACTCCGCCTCGCCAGCCAGGGCGGCGGCGACGACGTGGTGTCCTTGGGGTTGACTGCCTGCGGCGCCTCGGTCGTGTCGATGACCTGGTCGGCCAGCGCCACGCGCATGTAGGCGACACGTCGGCGGAGCCCGTCGGGATCGATGTGGCGGAAGTCCTCGAGCAGCGTGCGCTCCACCTCGCCCAGCACCGTCGCCGACACGACGGGCTCGAACAGCCCGTGGTCGAAGGCGGCGAGCAGGAAGTCGCAGGCGACGATGGGGACCAGGACGTTGGCGTCGAGGGCGGCGACGCCGACCGCGGTCACCCGTAGAGCCCGAGCTCTTCGGCCTCCCGGGTCATATCGTCGAGGGCGCCGGCCCGGCGCCGCGACGACGCCTCCCGGTAGGTCAGCACGTCGCCGAGCGTGAGCCGGCGGTGGGTTCCCACCATCCGGGCCGGCAGCTTGCCCGCCTCGACGAGCCGGACCACCGTGGGCCGTGACACGCCGAGCACGGCCGCCGCCTGCTCCGTCGTGAGATCATCGGGCGAGCGCAGCACCAGCGCCGGCTGCCCGTCGGCGGCGGCTGCTAGCAGCTCGGCGAGCGCCTCCGCCACCGGAGCAGGCAGGTCGAGCACCGTTCCGTCCTCGGTCGTGATCCGCGGCCGAGGACCGAGCGCACGCAGCAGCTCCCGGGCCCGCTCACGGTCCTCTGCGCTCAGCACCACCATGCAGACACGGTACTGCAGACGAAACAAACGAACACTCCAAGTTCGGCCCTCGGGGCGAGACGCCTCCTGGCCGAAGTGCCGCGCTGGCGTTTGGTGCGGGCCGGGGCTGGGTTCGGGTTCCCTCGGTCCTCTCTCGCCGCCGGGCGGCCGAGAGACGCGAGGTCGCTCCCGAGCGGCAATAGGCGCGCCTCATGCCGACGTCAGGCTCGGACGTCGCTCGTAGGATCCTCCCGTGGGCGATGCTGTGCCCGAGCCGCTGCGGCCAGCCATTCGCGGGCTGCTCGACGACCTCGTGGCGGGACGCTATGCGGAGATGCTGACGTTGGTGCGCGAGTACGGGTCGCATGGGACGACGCTCGTCCGCCAGCCGGAGGAGATGTGGACGCACCGCTACACCTCAGTCGTGCGGCAGCATGACGGAGGCTGGAGTGTCGTCCTAC
>JALYMX010000136.1 GCA_030773495.1 Actinomycetota bacterium
GGGCCGTGCTGCGCCACCACGACCTGCCCTGGCAGCGGGCCCGCTTCGCCGGCTGGCCGGCGCCGCCCGACGACCCCTCGTGGGCCCACGTGACCATCAACGACCTGAGCCGGCGCCAGCTGGCCGCCCACGGCATCCGCGCCAGCACCATCCGCAACGCCTTCCCGCCGCATCCGCCCGCCGGCCGGCGACTCCTGGCCCGCCGGCGCATCGGCGTGGGCGACGATCGGCCCGTGCTCGTGCAGCCCACCCGGGCCCTGGCCCGCAAGGGCGTGCCCATCGCGGTGGCGCTGGCCGAGGCGCTCGGCGCCGTGTACTGGCTGCTGGGGCCGGCCGAGGACGGCTACGACGCCGAGCTGGCCGACGTGCTGGCCCGGGCGCGGGTGCCCGTGCACCACGGCCTCCCCTCCGGGCTCACCGTGGCCGACGCCTACGCCGCCTGCGACGCCGTCGCCTTCCCGTCGGCGTGGGAGGGGTTCGGCAACCCGGTCGTCGAGTCCGCCCTCCACCGCCGGCCGCTGGCCATCTGCGTCTACCCGGTGGCCGCCGAGCTGGCCGCCTACGGCTTCCGCTGGTTCCCGGCCGACGACCACCGGCCGCTCGACGCCTGGCTGCACCGCCCCGACGACCGCCTGCTGGACCACAACGAGGAGCTGGCCCGGCGCCACTTCAGCCTCGAGGACCTGCCCGAGCGGCTGTCCACGCTGTTCCGCCGGGCAGGATGGACCTCGTGGTGACCGCCGACGAGGGCGCCGTGCCCGTCGACCCCGTGCTGGTCCGGCGCGCCCGGTGGGCCCGGCTGGGCGCCGCCGGCACCAGGCTCGGCTACACGCTGGTGCTGGTGGCCATCGTCGCCTTCGTCGTCGGGGTGGTCACCGGCTTCGGCCCGGTCGTGCGGGCGACGGTGACGGTGGCGCTGCTCGCCACCACGCTGACCCTGGCCCCCGGCATCGTCATCGGCTACGCCGTGCGGGCCGCCGAGCGGGAGGACCGCGAGAGGCGACGGTAGAGTCGCCGGGTGCGGGCCGCCGTGCTTGCCGGCGTGGGCCGTCCCCTCGAGATCCGCGACGACGTGGTCGTGGCCGAGCCGCGCGCCGGCGAGGTCCGGGTGCGCGTGGCGGCGGCCGGCGTGTGCCACTCCGACCTCTCGGCGGCGGAGGGCACCATGCTCGTGCCCACGCCGGTTGTCCTCGGCCACGAAGGAGCCGGGGTGGTGGAGCAGGTCGGGCCGGGCGTCACCCGGGTGGAGCCGGGCGACCACGTGGTGGTGTCGTGGGTCCCGCAATGCGGCGAGTGCTTCTTCTGCCGGCGAGACGAAGGGCACCTGTGCGAGCGGGCCACGGTGACCATGGCCTCCGGCGGGCTGCTCGACGGCACCACGCGGCTCAGCGCCGGCGGCGCCCCCCTCTACCAGATGGCGGGCACGGGCACGTTCGGCGAGATCGCCGTCGTGCCCGAGACGGGAGTGGTCAAGGTCCCCCGCGACCTCGACCTCGACCTCGCCGCCCTCCTGGGCTGCGCCGTGCTCACCGGCGTGGGCGCCGCCTGCCACACCGCCCGCGTCCGGGCGGGCGACACCGTCGCCGTGGTGGGCTGCGGCGGCGTCGGCCTCAACGTCATCCAGGGCGCCCGCATCGCCGGCGCCGGCCACGTGATCGCCGTCGACACCGAGCCGGCCAAGCTCGGGCTGGCCACCGCCTTCGGCGCCGCCCACGTCGTCGACGCCAGTGCCGAGGACCCGGTGTCCGCGGTCATGGACCTCACCGCCCAGCGGGGCGCCGACGTGGTGTTCGAGGTCGTGGGCCTCCAGCGCACCATCGACCAGGCCCTCGCCATGACCCGTCGCGGCGGCCAGGCCGTGCTCGTGGGCATCCCGGCCATGGACGCCACGGTGAGCCTGCCCGCCTTCTTCGGCGTGGTGCTGGCCGGAAGGACCGTCACCGGGTGCTGGTACGGCTCGTCGAACCCCCAGCGCGACGTCCCGGTCCTCGCCGACCTCCATCGACAGGGCCGCCTCGAGCTGCGCGAGCTGGTGTCGCGCCGCATCGACCTGGACGACGTCAACGGCGCCCTCGACGACCTGCGCGCGGGCCGCGGGGCGCGATCGGTGATCGTGCACGGCGCCGGGGCCCGAGGGACCGGCTGACGTCGCTACCGGAGGTCGGTGCGGCGGTGGCGTCGCCGACGCACGCGAGCGGCGAGGAGCGTGACGCCCGGGTGCACCGCCGGCGCCGGCCGGGTGGGCTCGGCGGGGCGACGGCTGGCCGACGCCGGCTTCGACTCTGGTCCCCTCATGGCAGCAAGGTTCTACCCACCGCTGCGCTGCTCCTGCCGACATGCGCGACATGCGCATATGGCGGGGCGCGACGTGCAAGCCCCGAAAGGCGCAACCCGGCGCGTAGCGTCGGCGCCCGCGGGCGAGCGCCGGCCATCGCGACAATTCCCTCGTCGCCGACGGCGCCGCGGGCGTAGGGTCGGCGGCCGTGACCGCCGTCGTCGCCGAGGGCCTGAGGAAGCGCTTCGGGTCGACCGAGGCCCTGCGTGGCGTCGGGTTCGAGGTCGAGCGGGCCACCGTGCTCGGCCTCCTCGGCCCCAACGGGGCCGGGAAGACCACCGTCGTCCGCATCCTCGCCACGCTCCTCCACCCCGACGGTGGTCGAGCGCTCATCGACGACATCGACGTGGTGGCCGACCCGGCCCGGGCCCGCCGGCGGATCGGGCTGACCGGGCAGTACGCCGCCGTGGACCAGCGCCTCACCGGGTTCGAGAACCTCGAGCACGTGGGCCGGCTGTTCCACCTCCCGAAGAAGGAGGCCCGCCGGCGGGCGTCCGAGCTGCTCGAGCGGTTCGACCTGGTGGATGCCAGGGACCGGGTGGTCAGGACCTACTCGGGCGGCATGCAGCGCCGGCTCGACATCGCCATGAGCCTGATCGGCCATCCCTCGGTGCTCTTCCTCGACGAGCCCACCACCGGCCTCGACCCACGCAGCCGGGCCGCCATGTGGGACCTCATCGACGAGCTCGTGCGCGGGGGGATGACGACGCTGCTCACCACCCAGTACCTGGACGAGGCCGACCGCCTCACCGACCAGATCGCGGTGATCGACCACGGCACCGTGATCGCCCGGGGCACCGCCGCCGAGCTGAAGCAACGAGTGGGCGGCGATCAGGTGGAGGTCACGGTGCAGGACCCCGACGACGCCGCCCACGTCGCCCGGGTGCTGGCCCCCCGGGCGTGCGGCGACACCAAGGTGGACGCGGCGTCCCGCACGGTCACCGTGCCCGTCCAGGCCACGGCCGGCGTCGTGCCCCTGGTGGTGCGCGAGCTCGACCACGCCGGCATCGCCGTGCTCGATGTCGGCGTGCGCATGTCGACGCTCGACGACGTCTTCTTCGCGCTCACCGGGCGGCCGGCGGAGACGGCGGACGGCGACAGCTACGGTGACACGGACGACGCCAGGGCCGGCGACACGGACGGCGCCATGGACGGCGAGGGGAAGGTCGGGGGGCGCGATGGCGGGCACTGACGTGCGTACGGCCGACGGCGCCGGCGTCGACGAGGACGTCCCCTCGGGCCCCTCCTGGCTCCTGCGTGACAGCTGGACCGAGGCGCTGCGCCACATCCGCGCCCTTCCCAGGAACCCCGAGGTGCTGGCCTTCGCCACCATCCAACCCGTGATGTTCGTGCTGTTGTTCGTCTACGTGTTCGGCGGATCGATCTCGGTGGCCGGCTACGAGGACTACAAGCAGTTCCTCCTCCCCGGCATCTTCGCCCAGACCGTCCTGTGGGGCACCACGTTCACTGCCGTCGGCCTGGCCGAGGACCTGAGCAAGGGGATCGTCGACCGGCTCCGATCGCTCCCCATGCACCCCGCAGCCGTCCTCGTCGGCCGCACGATCTCCGACCTGGTGCGCAACCTCGTCACGTTCGTGGTGATGCTGGTCGTGGCGTTCGCCGTCGGGTTCCGCTTCCAGGGCTCGGCGACGGGCGCGGCGGCCGCCACCCTGCTCCTGTTCCTCTTCTCCTTCGCCTTCAGCTGGGTGCAGGCGGTGATCGGCATGTCCGTCGGGTCCGCCGAGGCGGCCAACTCGGCCGGGTTCACGTGGATGTTCCCCCTGACCTTCGTCTCCTCGGCGTTCGTCGATCCGGCCACGATGCCCTCCTGGATGGAGCGGGCCGCCGAGGTGAACCCGTTCACGATCCTCACCGACGCATCCCGCGCCCTCTACAACGGGAAGGATGCCGGCAACGACCCGGCGGTGGCGGTGGCCTGGGCCGCGGGCATCACCCTCGTCTCCGCCGCGCTCGCCGTCCGCCGCTTCACCGCCGCCCGTGGTCGCTGAGGTCGTACCCTGACCCGCGCGTTTGCCCGGTTCGACGGCGGGGGTAGGTGGCGCCCGTGACGCCCTACGACACGCTGATCGCGGCCGGTGACGAGGAGCACGGGCGGGGGCTGTTCAAGGAGGCCTCCATCACCTATGGCAAGGCACTCGCCATAGGCGGCCCCCGTGACCAGTACTGCCGTCAGATGCGCGGCATCTCCTCACGATTGGTGGGCGAGCAGCGCCTCCAGAAGGCGAGCCAGCAACCGGAGCTGCGGCAGAGGTTCTTGCTCCAAGCCGCCCGGTGGCTCACCAAGGCGGAGGCCAACCTCGACTCCGCCCTCGAGGAGGCAGGCCCGTCGGAACGAGCGCTCATCCGCCTCGAGCAGGCGCGCACCGAAGAGGCGCTGGGCACGCTCCTCGTGATGTGCGGTGGCAATCCCCACCGCCGGCAGGAGGAGGCCCAGCGCTTCCGCGAGGAGGGAGCGGCGCTCCTCGCCTGAGCTGGCGCCGAGGCCGCGCGCGCCCGCGTCGATGCCGCACCCGCCGTCGTGAGCTCCGCCGACGAGATCACCGCCCACCTCGACCGGCTCCTCGCCGCCGCGTCCGACGAAGCGACACGTCGCCACTGGGAGCGCTACCTCAAGGGTGATGGCGACCTTCCGGGGCGTCCCGATGGCCCGCATCCGCGCCAGCGTGCGACGGCTGTGGAACGAGCACCGCCTCGGCGAGCGACCCCTCGACGAGCTGCTCGGGCTGGCCCACCGGTGGTTCGCCCGACCCGACAGCGAGGACAAGCTGGCCGCCGTCCTGCTCGTCGCCGAGCACCTCGCCGGCCGCCTCGACGCGACCCACCACGGCGCGCTGGCCCACCCGCGCGAGGCGGGCCACGCCGCCGACTGGGACGTCTGACTGGTACGCCACCAAGGCCGTGCACCGTCTACATGACGGGCGGTAGGGGCGGTGACGACCTCGAGCCTCGAGCGAGAGCGGTGGCGGCGTGGACGACGACCGAGCGGCTGTGGCAGCGCCGAGCCGGCGTGGTGGCCTTCGCCCGGCTCGCCCCCGCCGCCGACCGCCACTTCGACGGGTTCATCCCGCTGGTCCTCGACGCCTGTGCCGCCAACCTCGTCAGCGGTGACCGCTTCGCCCACACGGGACCGGGGTGGGTCCTCCGGGAGCTGTCCCTCGCCGCCCCTGACGCCGTCACCCGGTTCGTCGAGTCCCACCCGGAGCTGTCCGCCGAGGCCCGGCGCATGGCGACGGCCCGCCTCCGCCCGGGCGCCTACCGCCGGCGCTGACGCGCCGCGTCCGGGCCTGCCGCCGGCCGGTCACACGGCGGCGATGTCGAACTCCTTCAGCTTGGCCTTGTTCGCCGTGGTCGGGGCCTGGAGGCGCAGCAACTCGCCGTAGATGCCGTCGCCGGCCGCCAGCTCGGCGGGCGAGCCGATCTCGGCGACGGCGCCGTGGCGGAGGCCGACGATGGTGTCAACGTTGCGGATCGTCGAGAGCCGGTGGGCGATGATGAGGGTCGTCCGGCCCTGCATCAGCCGCTCGAGCGCCTCCTGGACCTCTCGTTCGGCCTTGCTGTCCAAGGCACTGGTGGCCTCGTCGAGGACGAGGATCGGTGCGTTCTTCAACAGCGCCCGAGCGATGGCGATGCGCTGCTTCTGCCCGCCCGAGAGCTTGACGCCCCGTTCACCGATCTGGGTGTCGTAGCCCTGCGGCAGCCGCTCCACGAAGTCATGGGCGTTGGCGGCACGGGCGGCGGCGACGACCTCGTCGACAGTGACGGCGCCGTGGCCGTAGGTGATGTTCTCTTCGACCGTCCCGGAGAACAGGGCCGGGTCCTGGAACACCACGGCGATGGTCCGGCGGAGCGACGCCTGGGTGACCGTGGCGACGTCGGTCCCGTCGATCAGGATCCGGCCCTCCGACGGCTCGTAGAAGCGGAGGAGGAGGTTGGCGAGCGTCGTCTTGCCCTCCCCGCTCTCCCCGACGAGCGCCAGCTTGGTGCCCGGCTCGATCGTGAAGCTGGCGCCGCTCAGCACCGGCAGGCCCGCCCGGTAATGGAACGACACGTCTCGGAACTGCACCCGTCCCGTCGTCACCTCCAGCTCACCCGCCCCGTCGGCGTCCCGGATCGTCGGCGCCACGCTCATGACGCCGAAGAAGTCCTTGCTGTCGGCCGCCGCCCGCTGGATCTGGTCGACGATGAACGACGAGGCGAACAGGGGGAACTGGGCCTGTTGCGACAGCTGGAGCATCAGCACGACCGTTCCTATCGACTGCTGCAGCGGGCCGAAGGCGCCGTTGAGCGCCTGCCAGATGATGGTGGCGTAGATGGCGAAGAAGATCAGGTGCAGGCTCAGCCCCCGGGCCACGTCGTTGCGGTGCCACTCCTTCGACTGCACCCTGGTCTGGGCCTCGACGGACCGGCGCGAGGCGGCGAAGAGCCGGCTCTCCACGCGCTCGTGCGCGAAGGACTTGACCACCCGGATGTTGCCGATCGCCTCCACGAACCGGCCGTTGGCCTGGTCGAGGTCCTTGTTGATCCCCACCTGCTTCTGCTGCCACCTGCGGCTCGTCCGCGTGGTGAGCCAGATGTACAGCGGGAACAGCAGGGCCAGGAGCAGGGCGACGAACGGCGAGTAGCGAGCGAGGACCACGAGGGTGAAGGCGCTCGTGAGGAAGAAGCCGACGAAGGTGTTGGCCATCGACTGGACGAGCTGGGAGATGCCGGCGATGCTCCGCTCGAGGCGGCTGGTGATCTGCCCGCTGATCGCGTTGTCGTAGAAGTCCAGCGGGAGCTCGAGGAGGTGGTCGTAGTACCGCTGGCTGAGCAGGGTGTGCAGCTTGGCGCCCAGGAGGTCGCCGATGTAGCCCTGCACGTTGCTGATCACCGAGACGAGGATCCCGGCCGACAACAGCAGACCGAGCAGGACGGCGAAGTGGCCGGCGTCGACGGAGTGACCGGACCCGCGCCGGACGACGGCGTCGACCAGGTGCTTGAGCAGGAACGGGTTGGCCAGGTTGAGCACCGCCACGACCACGACCACGAGGGCGATGACCAGGTAGTACCGCTTGAGCTCCCAGGTGTACCGGATGATCTTGAGGATGTCCCTCACGCGGTCGCCATTCTCACCCGCGTCGTCATTCGTCTCCGCCCCCGGTCCTCACAGAAGATTCACCAAGGAGCGTACCGGGCCAGAGCTGACGGTCACGAGGAGTTTGCGTCGGCCGTCTGGGTGGCGTTGGCAATCGGGACGGAGAAGCTTCGGCACCACACCAGGACCGTCCACCCCGGGCCGGGCTCGGTCGACGGGAGCGCGTAGTCGAGCACCTTCGCGCGGTTCCCGTCGAGGCGTCCCAGCTCGAACCCGCCCGGCGCCCGGACGTCGTTGCCTTCGACGACGTAGACACGAGGGTCCGGGGTGTTCTCGATGTCGAGGTTCTCGAAGCGCAGGACCCGTGACCCGTCCGAGTTGGCGATGATGGAAGCCGTTCCCGTGCCGTCGTGGCCGATGCCTGCGATGGCGCCGGTGCTGACGCGGACCGCCGGCGCAGGAGCAGCCGCCCCCTCCGTGGCAGGGCCGGGCGCCGAAGCGGCGCTCTGCACGGCGTCGGCGACGGGCCCTGCGACCAGCCGGCGGTTCGCCGTCTCGTCGACGTAGTACGGACGGACGATCCACGCCGCCAAGCCGATGATCACTGCCGACATGACGAGCGGCGCCACAGGGGCCAAGCGTCGGGAGCGACGGAGGACGAGGGCGATGACGACGTAGGCGGCCACGATGGCGGCCACGGCGGCGATCCCCGGGGTGCTGGAGAGGACGCTACGGGCCTCTCGGTTCTTGTCGACGAAGAAGAGGCCGAACACGACCGTGAAGAGGATTGCCGGCAGGGCCTGGAGCAGCAGTAGCCACCTCGGTACGGCGGCGCCGTGGTCGGCGCCCTTGGCGCCGGAGCGTCGCGGCCTCCGGCGGTCTTCACGCACACCGCGGACGTCGACCACACGGCCTCCTTTCGCTCGAAGGGGAACAGGGGGCGAGTGTGGGGGCGGGTCGCCGGTCGCGACCCGCCACCCACGTTCCCGCCCCCAGACTAGACGACGGACCTGTGCAGGCCCTTGGCGCGGCCGCCGTTGAAGATGTCCTCGGCGATGCGGAGGCCGAGGGGCACGCCCCCGATGTTCCTGCTCGTGTCGATGGCGCCGTTGGACGCCGGGACGTAGCCGTCGAAGATCCAGTGGACGCCCAGGAAGACGCGGCTGATGCTGTTCTCCTGGATCATGCCCCACAGGCCGTCCTTGAACTTGCGGACGTGCCGGGGCCGAACGGTGCCACGGTTGTCCCGGTTGACGCCGTTCAGCTCCTCGGAGACGAACGACAGCCCGTTCAACAGTGCGTCGGGCCCGGGCTTGGTCACGTTGTAGAACAGCCGGGTCATGTGCAGCGCAGCGGCGCCGAAGGTGGCGCGCCCGGACGGATAGGCCGGGAACGGCGGCGTGGAGTTCTTCCCGGTGCGGTTGGTGTTCGGAGCGCCGAGCGGGAGCCAGTTCGGGGTCACACTCGTTGGACACCCCGTTGCCGGCGGAGCCGGCGGGCCCCATCGACGCGTCGTGCTCCCGAATGCCCAGCACCGGCCTCCACAGGTCGTGGACGTACTTCTGCTCCCACACGCGAGCACGCCGGCGTCGGCCATGGCGGCGTTGACGAGGGCGAACAGCCGGGCGTTCTTGGCGGCGTCATTGCCCTGGGCGGCGGCCACCTGGCGGACGATCTGGTTGTAGAGCCGCGGGGGTGTGCCGAGCCCGCTCGCGCCGTCGTAGGCCCAGAAGAGCCGAGCCAACGTCCCGTCGGCCGTGCGCCGTGGCGCGTTCGGGGGAAGCGTCCCGAACAGCTCGGGGGCGATCCCCTTGCTGCGGACCTGCCGCAGGGCGGCGGTGTATTGAGGATCTCCAGGCCCGGGCGGCTCGTCGAGCTCGTGGCGCTTGGTGACCGCCAGGCACCTCGACTTGGGCGCCCTACAGCGGGGCGTGGAAGCCCTGCTCGGGGTCGTCGGGGTCGGCGCGGTGGGCGCCCCTCGCCGTGGAAGGCGCGTAGCCGCTGTCGCCGACGCCGGGGTCGTTGCGGCGGTCGTCGAGCAGGCGCTGGGCCACCATCACCCCGAACGCGTTCCCGGCGTTGAGCTGGGCGGCGTTGCCCGAGAGCCCGGCCTGGGCGTGCTTCGCCTGGAAGAAGGCCTTCTGGCTGGGGAACAGCGCGGCCAGCGTGGCGTGGGCGGCGCCGGCCACGGCGGCGTCGGCGGAGGCCTGGGCCGGCGCCGGCGGGTGGTCGAGGTACGGCGGGAGCTGAGGCGGGTTGCCGAGGGCGCCGGCGTAGGCGTCGTACATGGCCAGGTGGACGATGGCGAGGGCCCGTGAGCTCAGCGGCGGCCCGGTCTGCTCGCCCTTGCCGTTTTTGTGTGGCTCACCCTGTTGGCTTCGAGGGCGACGTCGTTCCAATAGAGGATTGCGTCCATGACGGACTCCTTGTCGTCCGATGACACTCGGCATCAGCGGGCTCGGCGCCGAGCGGCGCTGCTCGGTCCGTGGCCCACCGCCATCGTCGGCCGTCGGCCGTCGCCTTCCATGTCCGCGGTCGCGTAGTGGCACTACTCCGGCAAAGGTTCGGTCTGCGCCAGGAACTCCTCGCCGCTGCTCGGCCGAGCGTCCGATCGATTCACGCGGTCGATCGACGCTTGAAGTCGAGCGCGGAACTCCGGATCGCTCAGCGCCGTCTGCGCCGCCGCCCAGGAGCGGTTGAGCGCTCGCTGCCGATCCCGCTCCTCCGGATTCAGGTCCTCGTGACGGACCGCCATCTGAGACCTCGCTCGGACCAGGGACCGTGCGCTCAGGATGACCCTTGACCCTCAGGGTTGGCACTGACGCGCCGCCGTTGTCGACGGCGCGCAGGGTCGATGTCAGCAGTCCGCCATGCTGCCGGTCCGCCGATACCGGGCGCCGCCGTGCCGAACTGGGGCGCACGACGCGGAGCGAAGCTGTGGTGCTCGAGGAAGGCGCACGCCGGCGGGGCGGGCGGCAGTCGCACGGGCCTCGCCGTTGCGCCGAGTGTCCGACGGTTCTGTAATCGCGGATCCCTACTGAGATGTCGAATCGCACACCGAGGATGGTCAAATGACCTATATCAGCTGCCGAGTCCGAGTGGTCAACTTGTGCGACGCGAACTACAAGGTTCACGGTTACGTAGCCACCGACCCAGGTGAAAGGCAGTATCTCATGACGCGTATTCGACCTGTCCCTCGTAGCATCGGAACCCAGTTCTTCTTCGCCGTGATCACGCTGGGCCTGTATGGGATCTACTGGGCATACACCAACCACAACGAGATCAAGCGGGAGACGAACGACGGCGTCGGGGGCGTGGTTGGCGCCCTCATCTACACCTTCGTGGGACTCATCACGCTGTTCCTTCTTCCAATCGAGATTAAGCGGATGTACGAGGCCAAGGGACTCGCAAGCCCCGTCGGCGGGGGCACGGCCTTCTGGATCCTCCTCTTCGGTATCCCGTGGTATGTGAAGTGCCAAGCGGCACTGAATCAGTACTGGCGGGCGACGGCGGGCCCGCCTTTGGCCGCTCCGATCACCGTCACTGCCTGACAGGCGGCTCGGCCAGTCAGATCCGGCGACAGCGACACGCACCCCCGTGTACTGACGGCTCGTGGCTTAGGGCCCGCCGAAGAACTACTTGCGCGGCCGCAGGCCGCAATCTGGCCCTGCGACAACGCCGAACGCAGTCGCGGCCGCGCAAGTAGTTCTAAGGCGGTCCCTTAGGTGACTCTTGCGAGTTCGTGCGGAAGGTCATGTCGGCCGTCGAGGCGTTGGTACCGTGCACCGCTGACGTGATGCGATGAAGGAGCGGGTCGCCGCTCTCGCGTGACCGATCGTCGTGATGCGGTCGTGCTGGATGCTCTCGCTGAGGGCGCTGATGGCGAAGCCGACAGCTCGGAAAGAGCGGATCTCCTTGCGACGTGAGGGCCCGGGTGTCGACACACTCGGGCTGACCAAAGCAACGCCCAAACGACGCAGGAAGGAGATCCCTGTGCAACGAGTGTACGTCGGCATCGACCTGCACCGACGCCGTCGTGATCGTCCGGAAGGACGCCAACGGCGAGCTGCTGTCCAAGGTCCACATCGACAACGACGCCCTCGCCCGCAGGCCAGCCCGGGGCGAGGTGTCCGTCGAGTAGCTCGCGAACCGGCTGCCCACCGCTCTTTGGGTGTGCCTCGCGAATGGATCGCTCCTCGCCGGACACCGCCTGAGGGGAGTGGTTCGAGAGGGGATTGCCGAGCTCGTAGTAGCGCTGCCCTCCTCGCGTCCCATCCGGACTCCGAATCGAGCGAGGAGTGGCGATGGCGAAGGTGGTGATCGGCGTCGACCCGCACAAGTGGATCAACGCCGTGGTGGTGCTGAACACCAAGGGCAAGGTGCTCGGTCGAGCGCAGTTCGACAACTGAGCCGGTGGCTTCCGACAGCTGCGGGCGTTCTCGCGCCAGTGGCGTCCCCGAACGTGGGCCGTCGAGGGCTGCAACGGCGTGGGCAAGCACCTGGCCCAGCGCCTGGTAGCCGAAGGCGAGCGGGTCGTCGACGTGTCGACCAGGCGTGTGGCACTGGTGCGCGTCTACGCCGGCGGCAACGGCCGCAAGAACGACGACACCGAGGCCCACTCCATCGCTCTGGTGGCGCTGCACACGCCGGATCTGGTGGAGGTGCGTCCCGACGACCGCACCGTGGCGATGCGCCTGCTGGCCAACCGCCGCCACGAGCTGGTCGGCCTGCGCACCCAGGCGGTGTGCCGGATCCATCGTGACCTGGTGAATCTCCTGCCCGGCGGTGCTCCTCGAGCCCTCACGGCAGCCAAGGCGAAGCAGCTGCTGGCCAAGGTGCGGCCTCGCGACGAGGTGGGGCGGCTACGCCGGCGCCTCATCGCCGAGCAGATCACCGACTTGGGGGCCATCGACCGCCGTCTGCACGAGGTCGGGGTCGAGATCAAGGCCGCCATCGCCGAGACGCCGACGGGGCTGACGCGCCTGTGCGGCGTGGGGCCGGTGACGACCGCCGGGGTGCTGGGCGAGGTGGGCGACGTCGCCCGCTTTCGTTCCCGCCACCACTTCGCGAGCTACACCGGCACCGCCCCGGTCGACTCCAGCAGCGGCGGCGGCCCTCTCGCCTACCGGCTCAACACCAAGGGTAACCGCAAGCTGAACCACGCCATCCACATGGTGGCCGTCACCCAGGTGCGCAACGACTGCGCCGGGCGCGCCTTCCCTGCGCAAGCAGGCGGAGGGGAAGACGCCCAAAGAGGCGCTACGGGCGCTCAAGCGCCGGATCTCCGACGTGATCTACCGCCAGCTGCTCGAGGACGCCGCCGCTCAGCGGGGCCCGCGAGGGCAAGTGGGGACGACTCCTATGACCAGCGTGGCCGGCCCAACCCCGACGGCCGGCTCTTCGGTAAAGCCACAGCCCGGGCCCCGTCGAGAAACTAGGCCGGTTCCGGCCATCGCTTCACAGAGGGGTGCCAACTTGTCGACAACCTCGGACGAACGAACGTCGCCCGAGCTGCGCGGCACGTGCCAGTGTGAAACCGACGGAGACCGGCCGGAGGCGAGGGCGCACTAATCCCGTCGACATGAGTCATCCTGGAGTACGTGGACGACCGGTCAGCAGGATCCGGGAAGACGCTGTTTCAGTCCCGCCGAGGATCGGCCTACCTGAACGCCTTCTTTCTGGTCGCTTGGATCCTCCTGTCGGTCGCGACCGGCAATTACGCCTGGTGGAGCTTCCCGATCATCGTCCTCCTTGCCGTCAACGCCGTCTCTGACTGGCGGTCGGGAGTCCGAGTAGAGCAGGCTGGTCTTTCGCTGCGCCCGCCGTTCTTCCAGAGGAGCACGAATTGGCGGTGGGATGAGATCGCGGGTTTCGATCACCCGGACGCCCGCTTCGGGGACGACGCAGCGAGGGGAAGCGTTCAGCTGTTTTTAGGGGAGAGTTCCTATATAAACCTCCCGAACGTCTCGGATCAGCCCCGCCTGCTGGCGTTGCTGACGGAACACCTTGCCCCCCGCGACCTCAGCAGCGAGGCACGAGAGAGCGGAGTTGACGGGCATTGCGTGTGTGGGACGACCACTTGCAACCCGCGGGTCGTTGGCACTCTTTCGGGACGATCCGAACTTCGCTGGAATGCCGGTAGCCGCGACGACTACTCACGCGCCCACTTCGGGCAGTATGTGCGCGGTCGTCAAGTCCGGCGTGCCGACGGACACGAGAGGTGGCAATCTTCCCGCCTGCCCCAGCGGGCACGAGGCGCGGCAGAGCGGTCCTTGAATCACCTTCGGGCGGCACATAGGCACAGGTTCCGTGCAACCCCATCCACCGTGGGCGCAGCGAGTGCCGCGTCGGTACCGTGTCCCGGATGGCGGACGCCAGGGGGGACGAAGCGGCCAGGATCCTCCATGCCCTTGCCGACCTCGCTCCGTCGGGAGAGCCGGCGTCGACCCGCCTGAGGATTCCCAACGAGTGGTTCCGCTGGCTCGACGTCGGTGCCGTCGGCCTGTTCGCCCCCGCCCCGCGTTCGAGCGGCCCCCCGGTTCACCCATCGAGGCGGTGCGCCGGCTAACCGACGTGGAGCAGCTCCCGGTGCGGACAGCGGCCGTCGACCGGACCTTCGGCGAGCGGCTGGCCGCTGTGGACCAGATCCGTCCCGAGCAACGGTCGCTCCGGGTGGGGTGGCTGTTCGTGGCGGGACGGACGTCGGGCGAGGACGGGCGGTCGCGGAGGGTGTTCCACCCCCTCGTCACCGTCCCGGTCCGGGTCGACCGGCGCCCCGGGTTCGGCGGTGCCCGACTCGTGCCGGCGGGCGACGTCGAGATCACCGAGCTCGTCGCTGACCGCGACCAGCGATACCGCCTGGAGTCGGAGGTGCAGTACGGAGGTGGCGCCCTCGAGGGTCTCAGCGGCGCCGCCATCCCCACGGCTCTGCTGGGACGGCTCGACGGCCTCAGGCGCTTCGCACGCGCGGTGGCGAGCGCCGCCGGGCTGCCGGCGAGTCGGCTCGTTCCCGCCGACGACGGCCCTGACAAGCTCCTGCGCGGTGACGGCCTCGTCATCGTGGCCGGCGCGGGCGTGTACGCCAACCACGAGACGGGAACGGCCAGCCGCTCCGGGTCGCTGCGGGCGTGGGCCGTGGGCCCGCTCGACCGGTGGACGGCCCTCCACTCGTTGTACCTGGATGCCCCGCCACCTGACGGCGGCGACGACGGTGGCGCGGCGGGGGTGGAGTCGCCCTACCTGCTAACCCCGGTCCAGGAGCAGGCCGTCGTCCGTAGCCGTCGCGACTCCATCACGCTGATTTCCGGTGCTCCCGGCACCGGCAAGTCGCACACGGTGGTCGCCATCGCCTGCGACGCCCTCGCCCGGGGCGAGAGCGTCCTCGTCGCCGCCAAGTCCGACGCGACCGTCGACGCCCTGCTCGACCTGCTGGAACGGGCACCCGGGCCGGACCCCGTGGTGTTCGGCTCGAACGAGCGGCGCGAGGCTCTGGCCGCCCAGCTGGCCGCCGGCCAGCTCCAGCCGTTCGGCGATGACCGGGTGACCCGGGCCCGCGACGAGCGGGCGCGGGCCAGGTCTGCCGAAGCGTCGCTCACGACTGCCATCCTCGATCGCCTTCGAGCCGAGACTCTGGTAGCTGCCGGCGATGACTCCCAGGACGAGGCCAGGCGTTGCGCGCCTGGCCTGTTCGACCCGGGCGTCGACCATGCCGAGGTCGCGTGGCTCCTCGCGGAGGTCTTGTCGCCGGCGCGCGGGTGGTGGGCCGGACGGCGGCGGCGGAGACGGCTACGGGCGTTGCGCCTCCTCGCCGGTTGTGATGACCACGCACCGATCGCCGACGTGGAGCGCGCCCTCCAAGTCGCTCGTGCCGCGCGGGTCGCCGCGCACCTCGTCGACCAGGGCGGCCTGGAGCTGTCGGCGGCATGGGAGGAGCTGCGGCGGCTCGGTGACCGGGCCAGGCAGGCCACGGCCCGGTGGCTCGCCGCTGAGAGCCGATCTGACGCCCGCCTCAACCGGTCGACCCTGCCGGCCGTTGCCGCCCTTGCGACGGCCCTGCGAAGCGGACGGGCGGCGCGACGCGACCAGCTCGGCCGGCTCGACGACGACCGGCTCACCCGGGCGCTCCCACTCTGGGTCGGCTCCCTCCCCGATATCGACGACCTCCTGCCGCCCATTGCCGGTTTCTTTGACCTTGTGATCCTCGACGAGGCATCGTCGATCGACCAGCCACTGGCCGTGCCGGCGCTGCTCCGGGCCCGGCGAGGTGTCGTCGTTGGCGACCCCCACCAGCTCCGCCACGTCTCGTTCCTCTCGGACCGGCGCCTCCAGGACGTCCTCGACGCCCACGGCGTGTCCGCCCGCCCGCTGCTGGCGGCCCGGCTCGACGTACGCAGGAACAGCGCCTTCGACGTGGCTGCTGGGGTGGCACCCGTGCTCACCCTCGACGAGCACTTCCGCTCCGACCCGCACCTCGTCGACTTCATCGCCGACCGGATCTACGGCGGCGCGCTGAAGGTGGCCACCCGGACGCCGTCGACCGCCTCCCGGGACTGCGTGAAGGTCGTGCGGACGGAGGGCTGCCGCGACCGGAGCGGGGTGGTCGCCGCGGAAGTCGACTGGGTGGTCCGTGAGCTGGAACGGCTCCGGGGACTGGGTGCTCGCAGCGTCGGAGTCATCACTCCGTTCCGCGCTCAGGCCGACGCCCTCGAAGCCGCTGTGCTCGGCCGCTTTTCCACCGACGACTTGGAGACACTCGACCTGCGGGTTGGCACGGTGCACGCCTTCCAGGGCAACGAACGTGACGTCGTCGTCGCCTCGCTCGGCATCGGACCCGACCAGGACAGCGCGTCTTGGCGATTCGTCGAGGACCCCCACCTGTTCACCGTCCTCGTCACGCGCGCCCGCCGACACCTGAGCGTGTTGGTCTTCGGCGATCCACCAGCCGGCGGCCTGGTGGCGGCCTACCTCGCACAGGCCGACACGCCGCCCGGACCGCCTCCCAATGGTCCCCCGGCGAGCCCGTGGGTCGAGGACGTCGCCGAGGGCCTCCGCAGCGGTGGGATCCCCGTTACGGCTCGGATCCCGGACCGAGCTCCAGGGGCTTCGGTGCGTGCCCTTGATCTGCTGGTCCGATAGCCGACGCGACCTGACGAGGATGGCGGCGACGGCCGGCAGCCGAAACGGGCGGGATCGAAGTCGTCCCGTCCCAGGGAAGAAAGCCGTCCATCGCACCCGGGCTTGCTCACCCTTGTGCTGATTATGTTGATCGTGCTTGTCCTCGTCAGGGCTCCGGCTACGGCCAAGGCAGGTACTGCACTGGCGGCACCGGCCTCGGCGGCGTGCTCCTCATCATCTCGCTCATCCTCCTGCTCACCGGCTCGGTAGTTCCGAGCGCGGCCACCGCCGGTGCCGCCGGGGTGGTGTGATGGGTGCATGTCCGGCCGGCGAACCAACCTGGCTTTGCTCGGGCTCCTGGTCGTCGCCTTCGTCAGCGGGCTCGTGATGTGGGCCGTCGGCTCGGGTTGGGGCCGGTGGCCGACCGTCGTGCATGGAGCGGTGGGCGTCGGCATAGTTGCGTTGGCGCCGTGGAAGGCGACGGTGAGCCGGCGAGGCCTCCGCCGCCGGGGGTGGGCGCCCGGGATCCCGGCACTCGTCCTGGCGTGCCTTGTCGTGCTCACCCTGGTCACTGGCTTAGTGCACCGCGCCGGTGGGCGGGACATGGGAGCGGTGCTCGTGATGCAGGTCCACGTCGGCGCCGCCCTGGTCGCTCTTCCACTTGGACTGTGGCACCTCGTCTCACGTCCCGTTCGGCCCCGTCCGACGGACTTCAGCCGCCGCGTGCTCCTCCGGGGGGCGGCCCTGGTCGGCGGTTCGGCCGCGGTGACGGTCGCCCTTCCCCACGCCGGTCGAGCCACCACCCGCTCGCTGGAGCGAGGTTCGTTCGAGCCCTCGGCCATGCCCGTCACCCAGTGGCTGTTCGACGGGGTTCCCAGCGTCGACACCGGGGAGTGGCGGTTGCGAGTGGGCAACCGGGAGTGGTCCTACCCGGAGCTGGCCGACCTGGTCGACGCGGAGGTGGAGGCCACGTTGGACTGCACCGGCGGCTGGTATGCCGAGCAACGTTGGCGTGGGGTTCCCGTCGATCGTCTGCTGGCCCTCTCCGACGTCTCGGGCGGTCGCAGCATCGAGGTGCGCTCGCTCACCGGCTACCGCCGGCGCTTTCCTCGCCACGATGCCGGTCGCTTGCTGCTCGCGACCCACGTCGGCGGCGAGCCGTTGTCGCGCGGACACGGCTTCCCCGCCCGTCTCGTCGCCCCCAACCGGCGGGGGTTCTGGTGGGTCAAATGGGTGAGCGAGATGCAAGTCGACGACGACCCGTGGTGGTGGCAACCGCCTTTCCCGCTCGACTAACCGGGCTCCGCTCCCGCGTCCCTTTGATGCCCGTCGAAGATGACGACAGCACCCTCACCGGTTAGCGATTGCGCCGCCGTGGCCCCCAGCTCAAAACGAACGGCGAAGTCGCACTGCTGCCCCCACGCCGGAACTCGCACTCCGGGAATGATGTGGATGGAGCACGGCGCAGCCGCGCGCCGCTCGCGGATCAGGAACGGCCGTCGTTCTGTCCGCTTAGAACCCGAACGCTAGGAGCGCCAGTTCGGGCAAACTGTGCGCTCTCTGCCCGCTGGCGCCCGACGGTGCGCGCCTCGTCGCGGAGGAGCCAGCGAGCGCACACGCCGGGCATTAGCTTTCGCATCCCGGGGAAGGTATGGGTGTCATGGGGCTGGGCAAGAGACTCGGAGAATTCGACGATCGGACCGCCATCTACAGGACGAACGATCCTGAGCAAAGGGTCCACTGGGGCCGCCTCGTGGTGACCTTCCTAGCCGCCTCCGTGACCTTCTCGGTGCTGATGGCTGTGGGACGCGCCACCATCGGCGTCCGCCGCGCTTGGTGCCTTTGCCGTGATGATCCTCGCATTCCTCGTGTTCTACGTCGTCTGGCGCCGTCGCCGAAACGAGCGCCTGACCGGCTCGCCCACGGAGTGGCCCGACGTATGACGGACTGCAGGCCCGCCGCCGTGTACATGCGAGTGACGCGGCGGTGCTGAACGCCTGAGCACGTGGCTAACGAGCGCTGTCCCGTTACCAATTCTGGCATCGCGGTTTTGCTGCTCCGACGCTGGAAGAAGGCGAGTGCGAGAAGGGCGCTCGATGAGAAGGAGAGGTGAGTTCGGGACGAGGTACTACGACGCGTTGGTCGGTAGGTTTGGGCCAAGGCCCGTCGCTCGGCGTCGTAGCGCAC
>JALYMX010000137.1 GCA_030773495.1 Actinomycetota bacterium
CGGAGAACCGGGGGCGCCCGGCCCGGTTCTCGGCGATCCACTCCTCGGCGAACTTCCCGGAGCGGATCTCCTCGAGCACCCGGGCCATCTCCTCGCGCACGGCGTCGTTGATGATGCGGGGGCCGCGGGTCAGGTCGCCGTACTCGGCGGTGTCGGAGATGGAGAACCGCATGCCGGCGATCCCGTGCTCGTACATGAGGTCGACGATCAGCTTGAGCTCGTGGAGGCACTCGAAGTAGGCCGACTCGGGCTGGTAGCCGGCGCCCACCAGGGTCTCGTAGCCGGCCATGACGAGAGCGGTGAGCCCGCCGCAGAGCACGACCTGCTCGCCGAACAGGTCGGTCTCGGTCTCCTCGTCGAACGTGGTCTCCAGCACGCCGGCCCGCGTCGCCCCCAGGGCGTGGGCGTACGACAGGGCCAGGTCGCGGGCCTTGCCGGAGGCGTCCTGGGCCACGGCGATCAGCGCCGGCACCCCCCCGCCCTCGGTGTAGGTGCGCCGGACGAGGTGGCCGGGGCCCTTGGGCGCCACCATGGCCACGTCCACGCCGGCCGGCGGGGTGATCAGGTTGAACCGGATGTTGAACCCGTGGGCGAAGAGAATGGCGTCGCCCTCACCCAGGTGGGGGGCGATCGACTCGTCGTACACCGCCTGCTGCTCGGTGTCGGGCAGCAGGATCATCACCAGGTCGGCCTCGGCCGACGCCTCGGCCACGGTGCGCACGGCCAAACCGGCGGCCTCCGCCTTGGCCCACGACCCCGAGCCCTCGCGCAGGCCCACCCGAACGTCGACCCCCGAGTCGTTCAGGTTGAGGGCATGGGCGTGGCCCTGGGAGCCGTACCCGATGACGGCGACCTTGCGGCTGCCGACGAGCCCGGGGTCGGCGTCGTTCTCGTAGGAGATCTTGGCGGCCATCTCGCTATCCCACCTTCCCGCTCACGCTGCGCAGGCGCGGTGCCTGCCGCTCCAGCTTGGGCAGCGCCACCCGGCCGGTGCGCTGCAGCTCGACGATCCCGTACGGTCGCATGAGCTCCTCGAAGTCGTCGATCTTCGCCGGCGTCCCCGCCACCATGACGGTGAGCTGGTCGGGGCCCACGTCGACGATCCTGCCCTCGAACACCTGCACCAGCTCGATCACCTGGCCGCGGGTGCCCCCGGCGTCGGCCCGCACGGTGGCCAGCACCAGCTCGCGCTCCACCGACTCCTCGGGGGCCAGCTCGCTGATCTTCACCACGTTGATGAGCTTGAACAGCTGCTTGGTGATCTGCTCGAGGGGCTTGGACTCCACGTCCACCACGATGGTGATGCGGCTGAAGCGCTCGTCGTCGGTGGGCGCAACGGCCAGGGAGTAGATGTTGAACCCGCGCCGGGCGAACAGGCCGGCGATGCGCGTGAGCACGCCGGCCTTGTTCTCCACGAGCACCGACAGGATGTGGTGCTGGGCGGCGCCCGGCGCCGTCACCGGCCCCCCTCGCCCATGGACGGGTCGAGGATGATGTCGTCGTTCGACGTCCCCGCGGCCACCATCGGGTACACCTTCTCGGCCGAGTCGGTGCGGAAGTCGATGACCACGGGTCGGTCGTCGATCTCGTTGGCCTTCTCGATGGCGGGCAGGACCTCCTCGGGGTGCTCCACCCGCAGGCCCACGCAGCCCATGGCCTCGGCCCACTTCACGTAGTCGGGCAGGTCGGGCGAGAGGTACACCTCGGAGTAGCGCTCCTCGTAGAACAGCTCCTGCCACTGGCGCACCATGCCCAGGTAGGCGTTGTTGAGGATGGCGACCTTCACGGGGATGCGCTCCGAGCTGGCCGTGACCAGCTCCTGGGCCGTCATCTGGAAGCACCCGTCGCCGTCCACGGCCCACACCATGCGGTCCGGGCGGCCCACCTTGGCGCCGATGGCGGCGGGCACGGCGAACCCCATGGTCCCCAGGCCGCCCGAGTTCACCCAGGTGTACGGGTGGTTGAACCGCCAGTGCTGCGACGTCCACATCTGGTGCTGGCCCACGCCGGACACGACGATGGTGTCGTCGGGCGTGGCGTCGCGCAGCTGCTCGATCACGAACTGGGGCTTGAGCGTGCCGCCGTCGTCGAACGACTGCTCGTAGTGCAGGGGGTACTCCTCCTGCCAGCGCCGGATCTGCGCCATCCACTCGCTCCGGTCGGCCTGGGCGCCGGCGCCCCCCAGCACCTCCAGCGCCTTCACCAGCTCCTCGATGACGAGCCGGCAGTCGCCGACGATGGGCACGTCGGGCCGGCGCACCTTGCCCAGCTCGGCGGGGTCGATGTCGACGTGGACGATCTTGGCGCCGGGCGCGAAGGCCGACACCTTACCGGTGACGCGGTCGTCGAAGCGCGACCCGAGGGCGATGAGCAGGTCGGCCTTCTGCATCGAGGTGACCGCCGTGTAGTTGCCGTGCATGCCGGGCATCCCGAGGCACAGCTCGTGGCCGTCGGGGAAGGCGCCGCGGGCCATGAGGGTGGTGACCACGGGGATGCCGGTGAGGTCCACCAGAGCCCGCAGCGCCTCGGCGGCCCGGGCCTTCAGGATGCCGCCGCCGGCATAGATGACCGGCCGGCGGCTCTCCGAGATGAGCCGGGCCGCCTCCCGGATCATCCGCGGATGGCCCTTGGTGGTGGGCTTGTACCCGGGGAGGTCGACGCCGTCGGGCCAGTACCACTCCATCTCCCGGACGCTCACGTCCTTCGGGACGTCGATGAGCACCGGGCCGGGCCGCCCGGTGGTGGCCACGTGGAACGCCTCGCGCACGATCTGGGGGATGTCCTGGGGGTCCATCACCAGCCAGTTGTGCTTGGTGACCGACATGGTGATGCCCGTGGTGTCGCACTCCTGGAAGGCATCGCTGCCGATGGCCGTGGAGGGCACCTGGCCGGTGACGACCACCATCGGGATGGAGTCCATGTAGGCGTCGCAGAGGGGGGTGACGATGTTCGTCGCCGCCGGCCCGCTCGTGACCATGGCCACGCCCGGGCGGCCGGTGACGTGGGCGTACCCCTCGGCCATGTGCCCCGCGCCCTGCTCGTGGCGCACGAGCACGTGGCGGATGGTGGAGTCGATGATGGGGTCGTAGACGGGGAGGATGGCGCCACCCGGGAGGCCGAACATGACCTCCACCCCTTCCATCTCGAGGCTCTTGATGAGGGCCTGGGCCCCGGTCAGCTTCATGTGCTCAGCGCTTCCTGGCTCGGTGATTGCGGTCGGGAACTTTGGTCGGGAACTTTGGTCGGGAACGAAAACGACCTCCCGGCTGGGAGGTCGTGGGGCGCACGCGCGGCGGTGAGGGCGCGTGCGCTACGTGATTACGAGGATGAGGGTGCGGGGCATTGCCCCACCAGTGTGACACCTTCCCCCCCGTGCGGGCAACAAAGCGCCCAGGTGTCTCTACGCTCGATGGGGTGCACCCGTTGTCCGTCTGCCTCGTCCTGGCCGCCGTGCTCGCCGTGTCGTGCTCGAGCGGTCCCCGCCCCGCCGGCCCCGGCCAGGCCGCCCGCCGGCCGCC
>JALYMX010000138.1 GCA_030773495.1 Actinomycetota bacterium
TTTTCGCCGTGGTGTCCCGCCGCCTGGACGCCTCCACCCAGCGCAGGCGCCAGTAGCCGCCGGGGGTGGACGGCTCGTAGGCCGAGACGCCGCAGTCGAACTCGAGGACCTCGCGGGTGGACGGCGCTACAGGTTCGATCCTCGTCAACGACGTTCGGAGTTTCGCCGAATCTGCCTAACGATGAAGTCCTGTGACGTCCCCGCTCGGTCCAGATGGTGGCGAGCGGCGTAGTGGTCCGGGCGCCGCAGTCCATCGAGGAAGGCCAAGACTTCCGAGCGAGACCAGACGAGGCGCTTCCCACCGATGGCCAGGGGACATGGGAAGTCCGGTTGCCTGACCAGCTGCCACGCGGCTGTCCGGCCGATCCGGCAGTTGAACTGGATATCGCGGATGCTCCAGAACAGGGGCTCCACCCGGGGCAACTCGGCGGCCTGGTCACCGGCCCTAGTTCCCGCATCGGCGGCCATGTGAGATGAATGCGCCGACGGCGCCCAGGAAACGCAACCCGTGGCCTAAGTCGCTTGCGCTTCTAGGCACCTCGGCGCGCATCTCCCGCGTTGATCGCCCCAGGAGGATCATTCGCTGCGCAACCGACGATTGGTACAGTCACGCCGACCCGACGGCTGGGCACCGATGGAGAGTGTTGGATCATCCCGTGATCCGGAGCTATGTTTGATGCGTCCCGGTCTGACTCACGGATTGTCGAGCACGTGAGTTCGCAACGCGCCGGTGGCAGATCGCTCGACCGCTTTGCAGACGAGCCTCGCGTATCAGGGGTCCTCAAGTGGTCGGTCAGCGCGTGAAACAACGTCGATGGCGTGTAGGGCTGACGCGCGTCAGCCTGAGTCTCGTCGTTCTCGTCTTCGTCGTCCGCTGCTCCAACGACCCGCCGCCGGCGAGCTCGACAAGCTCCACGACCGAGCAGCGGCCGTCGTCGACGGCAATTCGAACTAGCTCCACGTCGAGCACGACGCCTGCGGCCGAGGCGGAGGTGAGAGCCGCGTTCGAGGCCGCGAGCAGAGCGTTCATTGACGCCGCTGCCATCCCCGATCCAGCGTTCCCGGCCCTTGCGGCGACGCACACCGGGCCAATGCTCGCCCAACGGCGAGAGGTCCTCCTCGCACTGAAGGCGGATGGGCGGATCATCCGCTATCCCCAGCCAAGCAGGTACCAACTCGTCGTCCGCTCGGTGGAACTCCACGGTGACGTAGCTCGAGTCACCTTCTGCGCCGTTGACGATGGCGAGAGGGTCGTCGTAGCCACCGGCGAAGTCATAGCCGGTGGGGTCGCAACCGTGAAGGGGACGGCAGCTCTTCAGCGCGAACGCGGCGCCTGGCAGCTCGCAGAGCAACGGTTCGAGGCTCGTCAGGAGGAGGTCGCTTCTTGCAACGGAGGAAGTTGACGACCGCGCTGGCGACGACCGGACTCTGGATACTCCAAGCGGCAGCCGCGCACGCACAGGCCGCGGACGGCGGCGGCGGCGCCTTCGGCGGTGACCAGCAGGCGACTGGCTCGCTGCTTGGCGACGGTACGGGTGAGGTCGTCGTCTGGGACGGCAAGGACCTCGGACGGCGCGACCGCCCGCGCCTCGGCGGCGGCAACGTCACCTGCCGCTGGTACGGCATGGACGCCGAGAGCGAGGCGCCCAGGGGCCCCGTCGACTGGGCCTACCTGCGCAACCCGCCCGCCCACCTGGTCGGCCGGCAGGTCTCGGTGCTGCGGGTGTGCGACGACGGCACCGGCCCCTACGCCGAGGCCGAGGTGGTGACCCTCCGCCTCCCCACCGGCCAGCCGCCGCCGGTCGACCCCCGCCGCCTCGCCGTCATGGCCCGCTCCCGCCTGCCGCTCCCCCTCCCCGAGGCCCGCACCAACCCCGAGGGCGAGCAGACCGTGAACCTCGAGACCTGGCTGTGGGTGGAGAACTGGGAGGCGCAGTCGCGTTCGGCCTCGGCCGGGGGGGTGAGCGCCACCGTGGTGGCCCGTCCCGTCGAGCAGCGCTGGGACTTCGGCGTCCCCGGTGAGACCGAGGTGTGCCGGGGCCCGGGCAAGCCCTACGACTTCTCCCTCCAGCCCTGGCAGCAGTCCACCACCTGCGGCTACACCTTCCGCCACTCCTCGGCCGCCCAGCCCGACGCCCGCTACCGGGTCAAGGCCTCGGTGGTGTGGCAGCTGACCTGGAGCTCGAACACCGGTGCCGGCGGCGACCTCGGCACCGTCACCCGTACCACCACCATCGCGATGGCGGTGGCCGAGCACCAGGCCCTCATCGTCAACCGGAGGAGCACGTGAGCCTCACCGCCCCCGCCCCGCCCCGGCCCGACGCCCCCCCCGCCCTGCGCCTGGCCGGCCCCCGGAGC
>JALYMX010000139.1 GCA_030773495.1 Actinomycetota bacterium
GCGTCGGGCGGCGCAGCGCCGGCCTCGAGGGCGCGGGCGCCGACCAGCGCCGGCTCCTCCCCGTGGTCGTCGTCTGCCCCGTGGGGTGCCTCGGGCTCGGCCGACGGCTCCATGCCCCAGCCGTACAGGGCGGCGAACAGGATGACGGCCCCCAGCACGGCCACGAGGTAGTTGCTGCCCGAGTCCCGTCCGTAGAGCATCCCGTAGGCGATGACCAGCAGGCCGAAGGCGGCGATGATCGGGTAGTAGCTCGGGGACGGCAGGTGGATCCCCAGCGCGTGGGCGTCGGGCGGCGGCGACCCGTGGCCGTCGGCGGTGGCCGCCTGGGCCAGGGGCGTCTCCTCCGCCGGCCGGTCAGGCCGCCGCACCAGCCGGCCCTCGTCGTCCTCGGTGTACTTCTGGTGCCAGAAGTCGTCCACCGAGTGGACCACGGGCACCTCGGCGAAGTTGTAGTCGGGGGGCGGCGACGACGTCGCCCACTCCAGGGTTCGGGCATCCCACGGGTCGGCGGGCGCAGCAACGCGGCTGCGCTTGTGCGAGTACCACACGTTGTACAGGAACACCAGGGTGGAGACGGCGATCACGAAGGCGCCGATGGTGGAGAGCATGTTGAGCCAGTTCAGGCCCAGGCTGTCGTCGTAGGTGTAGATGCGCCGGGGCATGCCCTGCAGTCCCAGCCAGTGCATGGGAGCGAAGGCCAGGTTGAACCCGATGAGCCAGGTCCAGAAGTTGAGCTTCCCCAGCCTCTCGTTGAGCAGGGTGCCGAAGATCTTCGGCCACCAGTAGTAGATGCCGCCCATGATCCCGAACAGCGCCCCGCCGAACAGCACGTAGTGGAAGTGGGCGACCACGTAGTACGTGTCGGTCTGCTGGCGGTCGTGGGGGGACAGGGCGTGGGTGACCCCGGAGAGGCCCCCGATGGTGAACATGCCCACGAAGCCGAGGGCGAAGAGCATGGCGGTCGAGAACTTGAGCGAGCCCCGCCAGGTCGTCGCCAGCCAGTTGAAGATCTTCACCCCGGTGGGGACGGCGATGAACATCGTCGAGATGGAGAAGGCGGAGATGGCGACCGGCCCGAGGCCCACGGCGAACATGTGGTGGACCCACACCCCCCACCCCATGAAGCCGATGGCGATCCCCGAGAACACCACCACGGGGTAGCCGAACAACGGCTTGCGGGAGAAGACCGGGAGGATCTCCGAGACCATGCCCATGGCCGGCAGGATGAGGATGTACACCTCGGGGTGCCCGAACAGCCAGAACAGGTGCTGCCACAGCACGGGGTCACCGCCGGCCGCCGGGTCGAAGAAGTGGGCCCCGAAGTTCCTGTCGAACATGAGCAGGAACAGCGCCACGGTGATGATGGGCATGGCGAACAGGATGAGGAACGACGACACCAGCGTCATCCACGTGAACACGGGCATGCGCATGAGCGTCATGCCAGGTGCCCGCATGTTCAGCATGGTGACGATGAGGTTGACGGCGCCCACCGTCGACGCGATGCCGAGGATCTGCAGGCCGAACACCCAGAAGTCGATGTTGTGCCCCGGCGAGTAGGTGATGCTGGTGTTCGGCGCGTAGCCGAACCAGCCGCCGTCGGGCGCCCCGCCGAGGAAGAAGCTCGAGTACAAGAACAGCCCGCCGAACAGGAAGCACCAGTAGCTGAAGGCGTTGAGGCGGGGGAAGGCCACGTCGCGGGCACCGATCTGGAGCGGCACCAGGTAGTTGAAGAAGGCCGCCGACATCGGCATGACGACCAGGAAGATCATCGTCGTGCCGTGCATCGTGAAGATCTGGTTGTACATCTCGGCCGACAGCACGGTGCCGTTGGGCTGGGCCAGCTGGAGGCGGATCAGGAGGGCCTCCACGCCGCCCAGGAGGAAGAACACGAACGCCGTGATGCCGTAGAGGATGCCGATGCGCTTGTGGTCGATGGTGGTGATCCACGACCACACGCCGGTGGGTGACGTGGGCCGGCGGAGCACGCCGCGGTCCTCGACGCCCTCCTCCGGCGTGACGGTGGGCTCGAGCACGGTGGTCATCGCGGCGCTCCGGGGGGGTGCGGGGTCACTTCAGCGTCTCCAGGTAGGCGATGAGGTTGGTGATGTCCTCTTCGGTCAGGTCGAGGTCCGGCATGATCGAGCCCGGCTTCTCCTCGGGGGGGTTGCGCAGCCAGCGACGCAGGTTCTTGGGGTTGTTCTCGAAGATGGCGCCGGCGAACGTCGTGCGCTGGGCGAAGTGGGTGAGGTCGGGGCCGATCTCGCCGGCCGCGTAGCCCTCCACGGTGTGGCAGCTGGCGCACCCCCGCTGGCGGAACAGGGCGGCGCCGGCGGCCGCCTCCGGCTGGTCGGCGCCCGGGAGGGCGGCGGGGCGGGCGTTGGACCGCACCCAGCGGTCGAACTCGGCAGGCGGGTGGGCGATGACCTGCAGGCGCATGTTGGCGTGGGAGATCCCGCAGAACTCGCCGCACTGGCCGTAGTACGTCCCCGCGTCCGACGCCTCGATCACCATGTGGTTGACGCGCCCGGGGATGACGTCGACCTTCCCGGCGAGCTTGGGCGGCCAGAAGCTGTGGATGACGTCGTCGGACGTGAGGGTGATGGCGACCTTGGTGTTGGTGGGGATGTGCAGCTCGTTGGCCGTCGTCACCCCGTGGTCGGGGTACTCGTAGTGCCACCACCACTGCCGGCCGACGACGTTCACCCGCAGCACGTCTTCGCCCTCGGGGACGCGGTCGAGGTCGACGATGGTGCCCACGGTGAGCACGCCCACCACGGCCAGCACGGCAGCCGGGGCGATGGTCCAGCCGATCTCCGCCTTGGCGTTCCCGTGGACCTGCACAGGGGCGTCGGCGTCGGAGCGGCGCCGGAAGCGGACGACCGAGTAGATCAGCAGGGCCTGGACCAGCACGAAGACCAGGCCGGCGATCCAGAACACCGGCGTGGCCAGCTCGTGCACCTGCCTGGCCACGGGGCCCTCGGGGTCGAGGACGTTCTGCGGCAGGACCTCGTCGCGCCCGCATGCCGGCAACAGCAGCGCCACGGGCGCCAGCCCCACGGCGCGCCGGCGCCACCTCCTTCGCTCCCCTGCGCGGCGGCTCACCCTCTCACCCTTTCTCATCGCCTCGTCCTGTGCCAATTCGCCCGGCGGGGTCGAGGCCGGCCAGGCGACGGTCGAGCTCGGCGGCGGTGAGCCGCCCCTGGGCCACCCCGGCCACGCGCCCGTCGGCGTCGACGAAGACCGTCGTGGGCATCCCGCGGAGGCGGTAGCGCTCGGCCACTCGGCGGTCGGGGTCGTACCCGGCGGGGAAGGTGACGCCGGTGCGCTCGAGCAGCTCGCTGGCTGCCGTGCGGGAGTCGGCCACGTCGACGCCGAGGAAGGCGACGGCGTCGCCGTGGCGACGGTGGGCCTGCTCAAGCACCGGCAGCTCGTCTCGGCACGGCACGCACCACGAGGCGAAGAAGTTCACCACGGCCGGGCGCCCCGGCGCCGGCAGGGTGACCATCTCACCCGTGCGCCGCACCTCCTCGAGCAAGAACGCCGGCGCCGGGGGCGC
>JALYMX010000140.1 GCA_030773495.1 Actinomycetota bacterium
GCACCCGCCGGGCCACCGGAGGGCGCCAGGGCCGCCGGGCCCGCCGCGACGAGCAGCAGCCCGGGACGGCGCCGCCCCCGGTGACCGCACCTCAGGCAGCCGCCCCGGCGCCGGCCGCCCCCGCCGACGTCCCGGGCCACGACGAGACGTCGGCACCGGAGGAGGCCTCGGCGCCGGTGACGCCGGAGACGGCGGGTGCACCGGCAACCGAGGCACCCGTGTCGGACGCCGGGCCGGCACAGGCGGGCCCCGACGAAGAGAAGGAAGGCTGAGTGCAGCCCTTTGGAACTAATGACCATGTTCGTCGGAGGCGACGGGCGTGGTCAGGATCACCGTCAGGAGGAGTGTTGTCGAACATGGTCATTAGTTCCGTAGGGCTCCACTGATGGGCCAGAAGGTCAACCCCTACGGGTTCCGCCTCGGCGTCACCACCGACTGGAAGTCGCGGTGGTTCAACGACCGGGAGTACAAGGACCAGGTCATCGAGGACTGGAAGATCCGCGACTACCTCACCAAGCAGCTCGAGCGGGCCGCCGTGAGCCGCATCGAGGTCGAGCGGACGCGCGACCGCCTCCGCATCGACCTCCACACCGCCCGCCCCGGCATCGTCATCGGCCGGCGGGGAGCCGAGGCCGACCGCCTGCGCACCGAGCTGGCCCGCATCACCCGCAACCCGAAGGTCCAGCTCAACATCCAGGAGATCAAGCAGCCCGAGCTCGACGCCGCCCTCATCGCCCAGGGCATCGCCGACCAGCTGGCCGGCCGGGTCAGCTTCCGGCGCGCGATGAAGCGGGCGGTCCAGACGGTGCAGAAGGCGGGCGCCCAGGGCATCCGGGTCCAGTGTGCGGGGCGCCTGGGAGGCTCGGAGATGGCCCGTCGGGAGGCGTACCGCGAGGGACGGGTGCCGCTCCACACGCTCCGGGCCGACATCGACTACGGCTTTCGCGAGGCCCGCACCACCTTCGGCCGCATCGGCGTGAAGGTGTGGATCTACAAGGGCGACATCCTCCCCTACAAGATCTCCACCGAGGACAAGATCAGCCGCGAGGCGGCCATGGCCGTGGGCGAGACGTCCGGCCAGGGCCGGCCCCGTCGCATCATCTCGGCCGGCGGCGGCCGGCGTCGCCCGGAGCAGGGCGACCCCGGCGCCGAGACGCCGCCGCCGGCGGCCGACGGAGCCGACGCCGTGGAGGCCAAGCCCATCCTCCCCGAGGTCGACCCCGACATCGAGCGCCTCCTCGCCGAGGAGGAGGAGATCGAGCGCCGGACCCGGGAGCATCACGAGGCGCCGCACTTCCGCAAGGAGACCGACTGATGGCCGGGTCGGCGAGGGGGTGGTCGCCGTGCTGATGCCCCGCAAGGTCCGCCACCGCAAGCAGCAGCGGGGCCGGCTGACGGGCAACGCCAAGGGCGGCACCACGGTGACGTTCGGCGACTACGGGGTGCAGGCCCTCGAACCCGGGTGGATCACCGCCCGACAGATCGAGGCGGCCCGGATCGCCATGACCCGCCACGTCAAGCGCGGCGGGAAGGTCTGGATCCGCATCTTCCCCGACAAGCCGGTGACCGCCAAGCCGGCCGAGACCCGCATGGGCTCGGGGAAGGGGAACCCGGAGCACTGGGTGGCGGTGGTGAAGCCCGGACGGGTGATGTTCGAGCTGGCCGGGGTGGGCGAGGAGCTGGCCCGGGCCGCCATGGAGCGGGCCATCCAGAAGCTGCCCATCAAGGCCCGGTTCGTGGTCCGCAACGACCAGGAGGTGGAGGTCTGATGGCGCCGTCGCGCGCGCGCGAGCTGCGCGATCTGGCCCCCGACGAGCTGGAGACCCGTCTCGACGAGACCAAGCGGGAGCTGTTCAACCTGCGCTTCCAGCACGTGACGGGCCAGCTCGACAACTCGGCCCGCCTCGCCCAGCTGCGCAAGGACGTGGCCCGCATCAACACCCTCCTGCGCGAGCAGGAGATCGCCGCCGCCGAGGCGGCCGCCGACTCCGAGGAGGCGGCGCGTGGCTGACGAGCAGGCGGTGTCCGCGGCTCGCCCCACGCGCAAGCAGCGTGAGGGCACCGTGGTGTCGAACGCCATGGACAAGACGGCGGTGGTTGCCGTGATCGACCAGGTGCGCCACCCGCGCTACGCGAAGACGGTGCAGCGCACGAAGCGCCTCTACGCCCATGACGAGCAGAACGACCTGCGGGTGGGCGACCGCGTGCGCATCCAGGAGACCCGGCCCCTGTCGAAGCTGAAGCGCTGGCGCGTCGTAGAAGTGCTCGAGAGGGCGCGATGATCCAGCAAGAGTCACGGCTGCGGGTGGCCGACAACTCGGGGGCCAAAGAGGTTCTGTGCATCAAGGTCCTCGGAGGGTCCAAGCGGCGCTACGCGTCCATCGGTGACGTGTTCGTGGCCACCGTGAAGGACGCCATCCCGGGGGCCGCCGTGAAGAAGGGCGACGTCGTCAAGTGCGTGGTGGTGCGCACGAAGAAGGAGAAGCGCCGCCCCGACGGCAGCTACATCCGCTTCGACGAGAACGCCGCCGTGCTCATCAACGACCAGCAGCAGCCGCGGGGCACCCGCATCTTCGGGCCGGTGGGTCGCGAGCTGCGCGACAAGAAGTTCATGCGGATCATCTCGCTGGCGCCAGAGGTGTTGTGATGACGCTGCGTAGGAGGGCGACGTGAAGCTCAAGAAGGGTGACCGGGTGCGGGTGCTCTCGGGCAAGGACCGGGGCAAGGAGGGCGAGATCATGCGCGTCCTCCCCGACGCCGGCAAGGTGATCGTCGACGGCGTGAACGTGGCCAAGCGCCATCAGCGCGCCACCCGCGCCACGATGCAGGGGGGCATCATCGACAAGGACATGCCGCTGCCGGCGTCGGCGGTCGCCATCCTCTGCGCCACCGACGGCCCCACCCGCATCGGCTACCGCTTCGAGGACACCGGCACCGGCCGGCGCAAGGTGCGGATCTGCCGGAAGTGCGGAGGCGACCTGTGACCGCCACCACCACGGCCACCGCTCGTCCCCGACTCAAGCAGCTCTACGACGACGAGGTGCGCCAGCAGCTCAAGGAGAGCCTGGGCCTGGGCAACGTCATGCAGGTGCCGCGCTTCGAGAAGGTGGTCATCAACATGGGCGTTGGTCGGGCCACCCAGCAGCAGTCGCTGCTGGAGGGCGCCGTGCGCGACCTGACCACGATCACCGGGCAGAAGCCGGTGGTCACCAGGGCGAAGAAGTCGATCGCTGCGTTCAAGCTCCGGGAGGGCAACGCCATCGGTGCCAAGGTCACCCTCCGGGGCGACCGCATGTGGGAGTTCCTCGACCGGCTCATCAGCCTGGCCATCCCCCGCATCCGCGACTTCCGCGGCCTGCCCGCCCAGTCCTTCGACGGCCGCGGCAACTACACCTTCGGCGTGACCGAGCAGCTGATCTTCCCGGAGATCGACTACGACAAGGTCGACACGCCGAGGGGCATGGACATCACCGTCGTCACCACGGCCCGGACCGACGAGCAGGGCCGAGCCCTCCTCGCCGCCTTCGGGTTCCCGTTCAAGCGTGAGGATCAGTAATGGCGAAGAAGGCTCTCGTCCAGAAGCAGCACCAGAAGCCCAAGTTCAAGGTGCGCGCCTACACGCGCTGCCAGCGCTGCGGCCGCCCGCGCGCCGTGTTCCGCAAGTTCGGCCTCTGCCGCATCTGCGTGCGCGAGCTGGCGCACGCCGGTGAGCTGCCGGGCGTCACGAAGGCCAGTTGGTGAGGGGGCGCTCATGACGATGACCGATCCCGTGGCCGACATGCTCACCCGCGTCCGCAACGCCAACACGGCGATGCACGACACGGTGCGGATGCCGTCGTCGAAGGTCAAGGAGGCCCTCGCCGCCATCCTCGAGCGCGAGGGGTACATCAGCGGCTTCACCGTCCAGGACGACGCCGGTCGCCCCGGGCGGGTGCTCGAGATCACCATGAAGTACGCGCCGGACCGCTCGCGCACCATCTCGGGCATCCGGCGGATCTCCAAGCCCGGCCTGCGCGTCTACACCAAGGCCGACCGCCTGCCACGCGTGCTGGGCGGCCTGGGCGTGGCCGTCCTGTCCACCAGCCAGGGGCTGATGACCGACCGGGAAGCCCGCCAGCGGCGGGTCGGCGGCGAAGTCCTCTGCTACGTCTGGTAGGGCGCCATGTCACGCATCGGACGCACCCCCATCCCACTGCCCGCCGGCGTCACCGTCGCCGTGGACGGGCGGCGCATCGCCGTCACCGGGCCCCAGGGCACCCTCGAGCGGGAGATCCCGGGCGACATCACCGTGCGCCAGGAGGACGCGACCCTCGTGGTCGAGCGGCCCGACGACCAGCGCCACAACCGCGCCCTGCACGGTCTGGCCCGGTCGCTGGTCAACAACATGGTCATCGGGGTGACGTCGGGGTTCACCAAGGACCTGGAGATCGTCGGGGTGGGCTACCGGGCGACGGCCCAGGGCCCGGGTCGCATCGAGATGGCGCTCGGGTTCAGCCACCTCGTCCCCGTCGAGGCGCCCCCGGGCATCACCTTCGACGTGCCCGCTCCCACGCGGGTCACCGTGCGGGGGATCGACAAAGAGCTGGTCGGCCAGGTGGCGGCCAACATCCGCAAGCTGCGCAAGCCCGAGCCCTACAAGGGCAAGGGCGTGCGCTACGCCGGCGAAGTGGTGCAGCGCAAGGCCGGGAAGGCGGCGAAGTGATCGACGTGTCGACGGGAGACCGCCCATGAGCACCAGTGGCAGGCAGCGCGAGCTGCGGCGCAAGCGTCACCGGCGGGTGCGCCGGCGGGTGGCCGGCACCGCCGAGCGCCCGCGCCTGGCCGTGTTCCGCTCGAGCCGGCACATGGTGGCGCAGGTGATCGACGACGCCGCCGGGCGCACCCTGGCGGCTGCGTCCACCGTGGAGCCCGACCTGCGCACCGGCCCCACCGGCAACAAGGAGGCGGCGGCCGCCGTCGGGCGCCTGGTGGCCGAGCGGGCCCGGGCGGCGGGGATCACGCGCGTCGTGTTTGACCGCGGCGGCTTCCTGTACCACGGGCGGGTGGCGGCGCTGGCCGATGCCGCCCGTGGGGCGGGTCTGGAGTTCTAGCCACGATGGCGCCGCGGGGCGACCGCAGCGCCCGGAAAGGCATGTGAGATGGCTGAGTCACAGTTCGAGGAGCGGCCCATCGGCCGGCCCAACCGGGTGGCCAAGGTGGTCAAGGGCGGGCGGCGGTTCTCCTTCGCCGCGCTCATGGTGGTGGGCGACGGCAACGGCAAGGTGGGCCTCGGGTACGGCAAGGCGAAGGAGGTGGCGCTGGCCATGCAGAAGGCGGCCGACGACGCCCGCAAGAACCTCTTCGACGTGCCCCTGGCCGGCTCCACCATCATCCACCCGGTCATCGGCCAGGCCGGCGCCGGGCGGGTGCTCCTCAAGCCGGCGGCGCCGGGCACGGGCGTCATCGCCGGCGGGGCGGCGCGGATCATCCTCGAGGCGGCGGGGATCCACGACGTGCTGGCCAAGTCGCTCGGGTCGTCCAACGCCATCAACGTGGCCCACGCCACCATCGCCGGCCTCCGGGCGCTGAAGTCGCCCGACCAGGTCGCCCGCCTGCGCGGGAAGTCGCCGGAGGAGGTCGCCCCGGCAGGGGTGCTCCGGGCCTACCGGGACACCAGGCGCGGCGCCCACGTGCCCGAGGAGGTGGCCTGAATGCGCCCCGAGGAACTACCGGACGTGTTCGCTGAACGGCGACCGATGCGGTGCGAACGAGTCGAGGTGGTCGAACATGTCCGGTAGTTCCGCTGGGGCGCATTCGATGGCCCTCCAGGTCACCCAGGTGCGCTCCGCCATCGGCACCAAGCCCAAGCACCGGGGCACCCTGCGCGCCCTCGGCCTCGGCCGCATCGGGCGGGTCAACACCTTGCCGGACCGCCCGGAGATCCGCGGCATGATCGCCCGGGTGCCGCACCTGGTCGAGGTCAAGGAGGTGTCGTCATGAAGCCGCACGAGCTGCAGCCGCCGGCCGGCGCCAGCCGTCCCCGCCGCCGCGTCGGTCGGGGCACGGCCGGCAAGGGCGGCAAGACGGCGGGGCGGGGAACCAAGGGCGCGGGCGCCCGGGGCCAGGTCAAGCCGGGCTTCGAGGGCGGCCAGCTCCCCCTCACCCAGCGGGTCCCCAAGCTGAAGGGCTTCAAGAACCCGTTCCGCGTCGAGTACGCGGTCGTGAACCTCGACGCCCTCGACGCCTTCGACGGCGACGAGGTCACCCCCGACACGCTGCGGGCCCGTGGTCTCGTCCACAAGCACGGTCTGGTGAAGGTGCTGGGCCGGGGCGAGCTCACCCGTGCCGTGCGCGTGCGCGTCCACGCCGTCTCGCGGTCGGCCGAGCAGGCGATCACCGGAGCCGGCGGTAGCGTGGAGCTGATCCCACCCCCGTTCGGCCACGGGCGCCCCGCGGCCAGGGGGAACGCCCTCACCAACCGCTAGGGCGCCGCCCGTCGGCCGCCAGGAGCCAGCGCATGCTCGGAAGCCTGAAGAACATGTTCAAGGTCCCGGACCTCCGGAACAAGATCATGTTCACCCTCTTCATCGTCACGCTCTACCGGCTCGGCTCGCACGTGCCCGTTCCGGGCATCGACTTCGACGCCGTCCAGCGACTCCAGGACGCGGCCGACGCCGGCGGCGTGCTGGGGTTCCTGAACCTGTTCTCCGGGGGGGCGCTCACCCGCTTCGCGGTGTTCGGGCTCGGGATCATGCCCTACATCACCAGCTCGATCATCGTCCAGCTCCTGGGCGTGGTGATCCCCAAGCTCGAGCAGTGGCGCAAGGAGGGCCCCACCGGGCAGCGCAAGATCACCCAGACGACGCGCTACCTCACGGTCGCCCTGGCCCTCATGCAGTCCACCGGGCTGGCCTTCGTGTTCCACCGCGGCGGCAGCGGCTTCAACGTGAGCGGCGAGATCGACCTGATCCCCAACTTCACCGTCCCCCGGGTGCTCCTGGTCGTCATGACCATGACGGCCGGCACCGCGTTCGTCATGTGGCTGGGCGAGCTGATCACCCAGCGGGGGATCGGCCAGGGGATGTCCATCATCATCTTCGCCAACGTCGTCTCGGGCATGCCGGCGGGGGGCGCCGCCGTGCGGGCCGAGGGCGGCGACGTGAAGTTCGGGATCATCATTGCGCTCACCCTGGCCCTGCTCGTGGCCATCGTGTTCATCGAGCAGGGGCAGCGGCGGATCCCGGTCCAGTTCGCCAAGCGCGTGGTGGGCCGGCGCATGTACGGCGGCCAGAGCACCTACATCCCCCTCAAGGTGAACCAGTCGGGCGTCATCCCGATCATCTTCGCCAGCTCGGTGCTCTACTTCCCGGTGCTGCTGTCCAACGTGGTCCCCTGGTCCGGGGTGCGCAGCTTTATCGACAACAACCTGGTGCAGCCCACCAGCCTCACCTACATCGTGCTGTACGGCGTGCTGATCGTGGCCTTCGCCTACTTCTACACCGCCATCGCCTTCGACCCCCACCAGCAGGCCGACGTCATCCGCAAGCAGGGCGGCTACATCCCCGGCATCCGCCCGGGGCTGCCGACCGAGCGGCACCTGGCGGGCATCCTCAAGCGGATCACCCTTCCCGGGTCGCTGTTCCTCGCCTTCATCGCCCTGCTGCCGTCGCTGTTCCTCGCCTGGTGGAACATCACCAACTACCCCTTCGCCGGCACGACCCTGCTCATCGCCGTGGGGGTGGCCCTGGAGACCATGAAGCAGATCGACAGCCAGCTCATGATGCGGAACTACGAGGGCTTCCTGAAGTAGGTGGCCACCTCCGGCCCCAAGCTCGTGGTCCTCGGGAAGCAGGGTGCCGGGAAGGGCACCCAGTGCGTACGCCTGGCCCGGCACTACCAGGTGCCGCACATCTCGAGCGGCGACATGTTCCGGGCCGAGCTGAAGTCGGGGTCCGAGGCCGGGCGGCGCCTCAACGAGTACATGCAGCGCGGGGACTTCGTGCCCGACGAGGTGGTGCTCGAGGTGATGGCGCGCCGGCTGGGCCAGGACGACGCGATCCGCCGCGGCTTCATCCTCGACGGCTTCCCCCGCAGCGCCAACCAGGCGGAGGCGCTGGCCAAGGTCCTCGACCCGTTCGAGGTCGACCTGGCCGTCGACCTCCAGGTGCCCACCGAGGTGGTGCTCCGCCGGCTGGCCGGCCGGCGGGTGTGCACCGACTGCGGCGCCAACTACAGCGTGGACACCCCTCCCGCCGAGGACTGGACGTGCGACGTGTGCGGCGGCCAGGTGGTGCAGCGCGCCGACGACACCGTCGACGTCATCCGCCGGCGCCTGGAGCTGTACGAGCAGCAGACCGAGCCGGTGGTCGCCTGGTACCTCACCCGCGACCAGCTGGTCGCCGTCGACGGCCTCGGCACGCCCGACGCCGTCACCGAGCGCCTGGTGCGGGCCATCGAGCGGCGGTTGGCCCGGCGGCGATGAGGCGCACCGCCGACGAGATCGCCAAGATGCGCCGGGCCGGTCGCGTGGTCGCCGAGATGCACGAGCGAACACGGCAGGCGGCCAGGCCCGGCGTCACCACTGCCGACCTCGACCGGGTGGCCCGCGAGGTGCTCGAGCGGCGGGGCGCCCGTTCCAACTTCTTGAACTACCACGGCTTCCCGGCGGTGATCTGCACGTCGCCCAACGACATGATCGTGCACGGGATCCCGGGCGACTACCGCCTGCAGGACGGCGACATCGTCTCCATCGACTGCGGCGCGGTCATCGAGGGCTACCACGCCGACGCCGCCTTCACGATGCCGGTGGGCGAGGTGCCCGCCGGCGTGCTCGACCTCATCGCCGCCACCGAGGAGAGCCTGCGCAAGGGCATCGAGCAGATGGTGGAGGGCAACCGGCTCTCCGACATCGGCCACGCCGTGCAGTCGGTGGCCGAGGGCGCCGGGTACTCGGTGGTCCGCGAGTACGTGGGTCACGGCATCGGCACCGCCATGCACGAGGAGCCTCAGGTCCCCAACTACGGGCCGCCAGGCAAGGGGCCCAAGCTGCGGGTGGGCATGGTGTTCGCCGTCGAGCCGATGGTGAACATGGGCGCCCCGGG
>JALYMX010000141.1 GCA_030773495.1 Actinomycetota bacterium
CCACGAACCGGCGGCCGTGGGCGCGGCCACCAGGGCGAGGGCCAGCGAGGTGGAGCCCGAGACGGCCACGGTCGACCCCCGGCGCAACCCGCCCCCGGGGAGCAGCCCGGCCAGCGCCGGCAGCACCGCCAGCACCTGCTCGTCGGCGGAGGCGACGGGGCGAGCTCGCCCGGCCAGCTCGGAGAGGGCGGCCACCACGTCGACCAGTATCGAACGAGTGTTCGACGGCGTCAACTGGGTAGGAAGGAGCTATGACCGACATCCCCGAATCCGCCCAGAAGGACCCCGACGACTGGGTGACCGGCGACGAACCGGTCACCGGCCCCCAGCAGTCCTACCTCTCCACCCTGGCCCAGCAGGCCGGCGAGGAGGTCGACGTCGAGGGCCTCACCAAGGCGGAGGCGTCCAAGAAGATCGACGAGCTCCAAGAGCGCACCGGGCGCACCGGCGGCAACCCCGACGGGGGATAGATCACGCAGGCGGGGGGTACATGCCCGGCATGATCGACCCTCGCCTCGAGGACCACGTGGTGGGGCTGGAGCTGCAGCTCGTCGAGCTGGTCGAGCAGCGAGAGCGCGCCATCGTGCAGCACCGCCCCCAGGACGCCGCCCGCATCGAACGGGAGATCAACGCGGTGCACGAGGAGATGGCGGGCGCCGCCGACGCCATCGCCCGGCCCGACGCCGACCTCCCCGCCTTCCACGACGTGGTCGAAGCCCGCTCCGCCTGACCGGTCACGCCGCGGCGTGACCTCCGCCCGGGGGCAGCGCCGGAACGAAGGCGGGCGGCCGGCGCTCGCCGGTTTCTCCGATGGCTGAAGCCCGGTGAGCGGGCGTCAGCCGTCGAAGAATGGCGGCGGCAACCGCCGGCCGTCACGGGATGCTCGGCTGCACCCCGTCGCGGTAGTGGAGGAACAGCTCCTCGATCAGCTCCCGCATCCCCTCGCCCGTCCCGCCCTCGGCTAGGTCGACGGTGATGACGTTGGAGAACACGTGCACGGCGTCGACGCCGCCATGCTCGAACAGGCGCCGGGCCAGCACGTCGGGGGGGCGGTCGCCGGTGGCGTCGGCCGGCGAGCGGTAGCGCTCGTGGCCCATGCCCGTGAGGCTGCGGTTGATCTCGAAGCGGACCACGCCCGGTCGCGACGACGGCTTCTGGACGACGGCGATCGGCTGGCCCATGGCGAGCGGGAGGCTACCCCGTGGGTACGCTGGCCGGGATGCCCCCGGAGCGTGTCGACCAGCGCCCGGTCCCCTGGCGCACCATCTGGGCGAGCATCGGGTCGGTCGTCCTCACGCTGGCCGCCATCGCCGTGGTCCAGCACATCTCGCGGATCCTCGTGTGGATCGTGATCGCCGGCTTCTTCGCCATCGTCCTCACGCCCCCGGTCGACTTCCTCGAGCACAAGGTGAGGTTCCGGCGGTCGCTGGCCACCATCGTGGTGTTCTTCAGCGTGTTCGTGGTGCTGGGCGGCCTCTTCTACTCCTTCACGCGGCCCATCGTCGACCAGTCCCAGGAGTTCGCCGACAACTTCCCCCGCTACGTCGAGGACGCCAAGGCCGGCCGGGGACCGCTCGGGGGGCTGGTACAGCGCTACGACCTCGACGAGCGGCTCGAGGAGCGCAGCGGCGACCTGCGGGAGGCGGTGAACAGGCTCGGGCGCAACAGCGTCACCATCCTGCGGGGGGTGGGCAACGCCCTGGCCGCCACGCTCACCATCGTGGTGTTGACGATCCTCATGCTGCTGTCCGGGCCCCGCATGCTGCGCGGCGGGCTGGCCGCCCTGTCCCCACCCACGGCGGAGCGGGTCCGCCACGTCGCCGCCGACTGCGCCAAGGCAGTCACCGGCTACGTGGCCGGGAACCTGCTCATCAGCGTGATCGCCGGCACGGCCACCTTCGTGTTCCTGTTCCTCGCCGGCGTGCCGTTCCGCACCGTGCTCGCCCTGTGGGTGGCCTTCGCCGACCTCATCCCCCTGGTGGGCGCCACCCTCGGCGCCATCCCCGCCATCGCCGTGGCCTTCCTCCACTCCACGCCGGCGGGGATCGCCACCGTGGTGTTCTTCGTGGTGTACCAGCAGTTCGAGAACCACGTGCTGCAGGTGACGATCATGGCCCGCACGGTGGACCTCAACCCGCTGGTGGTCCTGGTCGCCGTGCTGGTGGGCGTGGAGCTCACCGGCATCCTGGGCGCCCTCCTGGCCATCCCCGTGGCCGGGATCATCCAGGTGCTCGCCCGTGACATCTACGACGAGCGCCGGGGACGGTTGAAGGACGAGCCCACCGTGGGGCGCGACGAGGTGCCGGTGAGCGAGGTCGTGGCGGAGGCGGAGGCCAACGCCGAGGCCGACGACGGCGCCGCCCCGGCC
>JALYMX010000142.1 GCA_030773495.1 Actinomycetota bacterium
CGATGAGCTCGCCCCGTGCCAGCTGCTGGCGCTGGAGGGCCACGGTGACGGTGCCGCGGTCGAGGTCGACGTGCTCGCGCCGGAGTCCGAACAGCTCGCCCCTGCGGAGACCGCTGAACGCGGCGAGCAGGACGAGCGCGCGGTACCGGGGCCTGACGGCGTCGGCCAGGGCGAAGACCTCGTCCACGGTGGGCAGGGGCCGCTCGTCGGCGCGCTCGGCACCGGCGCCGTGAATGGCGCAGGGGTTGGCGGCCAGCAGCCCGTCCTCGACCGCCGTGTTGAGGATGGCCCGGAGCAGCCGGTAGCACTTGGCCGTCGTGCTGGCGCCCGGGCCGGCGTCGAGGAGGCGGGCGTACCAGGACCGGACCGTCGTCGGCCGGATCCGGCCCAGCGGCATGGTGCCGAAGGTGGGGACGATGTGCAGGCGGAGCTGGCCTTCGTAGAGCTGGCGCACCCTCGGCCGGAGCGGCGCACCACTCCGTCCGAGGCGCGACGCGAGCCACTGGTCGGCGTACTCGCCGAACGTCGTCGTTCCCGAGCCGGGCCGGACCCACTTGCCCCGCTCCCGGTCCGACAGCGCTGCGGCGAGCGCCTGCTCGGCGTCGGCCCTGGTCCGGAACGTCCCGATGCTGATCCGCCCGCCGCCGGCCTGGTCGACCAGCCGGACCCGGTACCGGCCCGACGCCAGACGGTCGATCGCGCCGAGCTGACGACGCTTCCTGGCCACGCCCGTCCTCCTCCTGCACCGAGAGGTGCGGATGGGTGAGAGGCGGCCGTGGCCGCGAGGCCCCGTGGGGCGGTGGTGTCGATGGTAGGGCCGGGGTGCGACGCTCAGGCCGGGCGGCCCGGGTGGTGGCGGAACCCGTCGATCCAGCGACGGATCTCGACGGGGTCGAAGCGCAGGAGGTGGCCCCACTTCACGTAGGGGATGCGGCGGTCGGCCACCAGGCGGCGGATGTGGCGGATCTCCACCCCGAGCCAGTTGGCCAGGGTGGCGATGTCGATGAGGCCGGGCGGCAGGGGCTCGGGCCGGGGACTGGCGGGCGGGACGGCCATGGCGGGGCTCCTTCGGTCGATGGATCGCTTCAGGAGAGAAAGGCCGTTCAGGACGGGAAATCTCGCGCAAGTTCCCGAGATTCCCGGGCCTCGTGCACCATGGGTGACCGCCAGTGACCGGCCACAACGAATCGCTCGACGCCAGCCGGCAGCTGGGCCACAACTCCCAACGGCGAGAACACGTTTGCAACCCCTCCGGGTTGCGCTCGCAGGGAGGCGCGGTGGCCTGGATCCGAGCGATGGGAGCCGACTCCGTCGCCTACCACGCCGCCACCGTGGTGGGCCGGGCCGACGACCACGCCGGCCGGGCCCTCGGCTACTACGCCTCCCGGGGCGAGACGCCCCTCGAGTGGGGCGGCCGGGTGGCCGGGCGCCTCGGCTTGGTGGGCGCGGTTGACGAGGCCGCCTACGCGGCGGTGTTCGGTCCCGGCGGGGCCCGTGACCCCCATCTCGGGACCCGGCTGGCGGCGACCCGGCGCCCGGGCATGGAGCTGGTGGTGTCGGCCCACAAGTCGGTGGCCGTGCTCGGCCTCCTCGGCCGGGCCGAGGACATGCACGCCATCCTCGCCGCCGAGACCGGCGCCACCCTGGCCCACCTGGAGGCGTGGTTCGTGCGCCAGGGCGGGCGGCGGGGCAAGGCCCAGCGCCGTACTCCGACCGAGGGCCTGCTGTGGGCCCGCACCCGCCACGCCACCTCGCGCTCGGGCGACCCCTGCCCGCACGACCACGTGCTGGTGGCGAACCTCACCGAGATGCTCGACGCCGCCGGCGGCTGGAAGGGCCTCGACACCGCGGCCCTGCGCGACGAGTGCCACGCCGCCACCATGGCCGGGCGCCTGGCCGCCGCCGCGGTGGCGGTGGAGCGGGGCTACGCCATCGAGGCCGACACCGGACCCTCGGGCAGGCTCGACCACTGGGCCATCGCCGGCATCCCGGCGGTGGTCACCGAGGCGTTCTCCAAGCGCTCCGACGAGATCGAGGCCGCCCTGGAGTCGTCCGGGTTCGACTCCTACCGGGCCCGGGGCATCGCAGCCAGGACCAGCCGGGCGCCCAAGTCCTCCGACGACCAGGACTCGCTGCTGGTGCGCTGGCTGGGCGAGCTGGAGGACCTGGGGTGGTCGCCGCGGCGGCTGACCGAGCGCCTGCGCCTGGTGGCCGAGCGCCACCACCGGCCCCTGCGGCGCCTGAGCGGCCCGGAGCGGGCCGAGCTGGCCCGGGCTTTGCTGGCCGGTCCCCTGGCGGAGGCCAAGGCCTTCACCCGGGCCGACGTGGTGCGCCTGGGGGCTCCCGCCCTCTACGGGGCGGAGCCGGCCGAGCTGGAGCGCCTGGTGGCGGCCGTGGTCGCCTCCCCCGAGGCCGTGCCCCTGGTGGGCACTCCAGGCGGCCGCAGCCGGGCGTGGGTGGCCGCCCCGGTGCTGGCC
>JALYMX010000143.1 GCA_030773495.1 Actinomycetota bacterium
GCCCCGCCCGCCCTGGCTCGACGCGCCGTGCGCCGCCTGCTCTCCGGGGAGCACCCGCCGGGCGCCGCCGCCGTGGAGCGCGTCCTGGGGGTGGCGCGCCGGGAGGCGGTGGCCTGCGAGGTGGGGGGAGGGCGCCGCGTCCGGCGCTCGGCGGGACGGCTGGTGGTCGACGGGTCGCCCGCCGAGCCGGTATAGCGTCCACGCCCGTGGCCGAGCACACGGGCGCACCCGCCGACCCCCGCTTGGGGCCGGTGGTGGTCGGCGAGGCTGCGCTCAACGCGCGGATCGCCGAGCTCGGGGAGCAGATCACCGCCGACTACGCCGAACGGGCCCCGCTGCTGGTGGGCGTGCTCAAGGGGGCGTTCATGTTCATGAGCGACCTGGCGCGCGCCATCCGCCTACCCGTCGAGTTCGACTTCATGGCCGTCTCCTCCTACGGCAGCGCCACCAAGACCAGCGGGGTGGTCCGCATCGTGAAGGACCTCGACCTCGACCTCGGGGGCCGCCACGTGCTGCTCGTCGAGGACATCGTCGACAGCGGCCTCACCCTGTCGTACGTGCGGCGCAACCTGGCGGCCCGCGGCCCGGCCAGCCTCGAGGTGTGTGCCCTGCTCGTGAAGCAGGGCCTGCAGAAGACCGACCCCGACCTGCGCTACGTGGGGTTCACCATCCCCCCGGAGTTCGTGGTGGGCTACGGGCTCGACGTGGGCGAGCGCCACCGCAACCTGCCGTTCGTCTGCTCCTACCTCGGGCCCCACCAGGACGGACGGAAGTAGGCCGGCGTGGCGCTCCCGGGCCTCGCCGCTTCACGGAGTTTGCCGCCGGGCCCTAACCTGGGGGCACCGTGAAGAAAGCCCTTCGTCACCCCGCGCTCTGGGTCGCGCTCGCCATCGTCGTCCTGGTTGCCGTGGGCACGCTGTTGGGCGGCGGCGACGAGCGCACCAAGCTGCGCCTCAGCCGGCTGCAGGAGCTGGCGGCCGACGGCCAGGTGAAGTCGGCCGAGATCGTGGGCGAGGGGAAGGTGCGCGGCGAGCTGGACGACGGCCGCAAGTACGAGACCAAGTTCCCGGCCGAGTACGCCGACGAGCTCACGAGCCGCCTCCTGGCCGCCGACGTGGAGGTCGACTCCAAAGACGGCGGCCAGAGCGTCTGGGTGGCGGTGCTCATCAACTTCCTGCCCATCGTCCTGCTGTTCGCCGGGTTCTTGTTCATCATCAACTCGATGCAGGGCGGCGGCAGCCGGGTGATGCAGTTCGGGCGGGCCAAGCCCAAGGTCGTGTCCAAGGACGAGCCCCGGGTCACCTTCGCCGACGTCGCCGGCGCCGACGAGGCGGTGGCCGAGCTGGTGGAGATCAAGGACTTCCTCGAGTCGCCGGCCAAGTTCCACTCCATCGGCGCCAAGATCCCCAAGGGCGTCCTGCTCTTCGGGCCGCCCGGCACCGGCAAGACCCTCCTGGCCCGGGCGGTGGCCGGCGAGGCCGGCGTCCCCTTCTTCTCCATCTCGGGCTCCGACTTCGTGGAGATGTTCGTGGGCGTGGGCGCCAGCCGCGTGCGCGACCTGTTCCACCAGGCCAAGGCCAACCCGCCGGCCATCATCTTCATGGACGAGATCGACGCCGTCGGCCGCCACCGCGGCGCCGGCATGGGCGGCGGCCACGACGAGCGGGAGCAGACCCTCAACCAGCTCCTCGTCGAGATGGACGGCTTCGACACCAAGGCGGGCGTGATCCTGATCGCCGCCACCAACCGCCCCGACATCCTCGACCCGGCCCTGCTCCGGCCCGGCCGCTTCGACCGCCAGATCGTCGTCGACCGGCCCGACCTCGAGGGCCGCAAGGCCATCCTGGCCGTGCACGCCAAGGGAAAGCCGCTCGACGAGAACGTCGACCTGGAGATCCTGGCCCGGCGCACCCCGGGGTTCACCGGCGCCGACCTGGCCAACCTGATGAACGAGGGCGCCCTGCTGGCGGCGCGCAACGACCGCAAGAAGGTCACCATGCGCGAGTTGGAGGATGCCATCGACCGCGTCATCGGGGGCCCCGAGCGCAAGACCAGGGTGATGAGCGAGAAGGAGAAGCTCGTCATCGCCTACCACGAGGGCGGCCACGCCCTGGTCGGCCACGTGCTCCCCCATGCCGACCCCGTGCACAAGGTGTCGATCGTGGCGCGGGGAAGGGCGCTGGGCTGGACCATGTCGCTGCCCACCGAGGACAAGTACCTGGTCACCCGCTCGGAGCTGCGCGACCAGCTCGCCGTGCTGATGGGCGGCCGAACGGCCGAGGAGCTGATCTTCTCCGAGATCACCACCGGCGCGGCCAACGACATCGAGAAGGCGTCGGAGATCTCCCGGGCCATGGTCACCCAGTACGGCATGAGCGAGGTGCTGGGCCCCCAGCAGCTGGGCGAGAAGAACCAGGAGGTCTTCCTCGGCCGCGACCTGGGCCACCAGGCCAACTACTCCGACGAGGTGGCCGCCCGCATCGACGCCGAGGTGCGCAAGCTCATCGACGAGGCCCACGACGAGGCCCTCGCCATCCTCACCACCCACCGCGCCACCCTCGACCGCCTGGCGTCCGCCCTCATCGAGAAGGAGACGCTCGACACCCCCCAGCTCACGGAGATCCTGGGCGAGCTGCCGCCCTGGGCCACGCCGGCACGGGTGCCGGTGCCGGCGCCCCCGCCCCTGCCGGCGGCACCGGCGCTGCCGGTCCGGGTCACCGCCGACGCTTCGATCACCACCGTGCGGTGGCTTCGTCGCCGGCTGCGGCGGGGGAGCGCCAAGCCGGCGACGGCGTGACGGGCCAGCCCGACCGGGCCCGGATCGCGCGCGCCGTCAGGGAGATCCTCGCCGCCATCGGGGACGACCCCGACCGCGAGGGCCTGAAGCGGACGCCCGAGCGCGTGGCCGACATGTACGCCGAGGTCTTCGCCGGGCTGCACGAGGACCCGGGCTCGGTGCTCGACGTCACCTTCACCTCCGACCACGACGAGATGGTGATGGTGCGCGACGTCCCCCTCTACAGCGTGTGCGAGCACCACCTCGTCCCCTTCGTCGGCAAGGCCCACGTGGCCTACGTCCCCAACGAGGACGGCCGCATCACCGGCCTGTCCAAGCTGGCCCGCCTGGTCCAGGGCTACGCCCGCCGCCCCCAGGTCCAGGAGCAGCTCACCACCCAGGTGGCCGACACCCTGGAGCGGGTGCTGCGGCCCCGCGGCGTGCTCGTCTCGGTGGAGGCCGAGCACCTGTGCATGTCGATGCGGGGCGTGCGCATGCCGGGAACCACCACCGTCACCACCGCCGTGCGCGGCCTGTTCCGCGACGATCCCCGCACCCGGGCGGAGGCCCTCGCCTTCATCCACCGCCGCTGACCCCGCCGGCGGTCCCGAGTACATGGCGGGCGGAAAACGCCCGCTGAGGTGAAAAGTTCGTAAGTGGGCAACCGGCTGGGCGCGCGCCAGCGGATCGGCGCGCCAGCGCCGATACTCACGACGAGCGAGGTCGCGGGTTAGGCGACGGCGGGAGTCAGGGTGACGTTGTGGCC
>JALYMX010000144.1 GCA_030773495.1 Actinomycetota bacterium
CCAGCGCGGCGGACGACCCGAGCCCCCGGCCCACGGGGATGGCGGAGCGCACGGTGACGGCCAAGCGGTCGTGGCCCGCGACGCCCACCGCGACGCGCGCGGCGAGATGCGACGCGTCGGCGGGCAGGGCGGCCCCCTCGCCCTCGGTGCGCACGGTGAGCGCCTCGGCCTCGTCGACCTCCACCTCGACGTGCAGGGCGAGGGCCACGGCCAAGGTGTCGAAGCCGGGCCCGAGGTTGGCCGACGAGGCGGGCGCCCGGGCACGCACGGCCACAGTGTTACCGCCGCTCGCCAGCACCGGTCCAAAGGGGTGACGGGAAACCACGACCTCCCGTCAGGAGGAACCACACAATGCACACCTTCGCCGTGACCCTGCTGTTGGGGCTGGCGCTGTTCAAGGTCGTCGACGTGCTCGGCGACGTCGCACCCGGGCTCTCCAGGTTCCGCAGCCTGATGACCCTCGCCCTGGCGGTCGTCACCGCCGCCGCCATGGACTGGTCGCTGTTCGAAGGCTTCGGCGTCGAGCTGCGGGAGGACTGGCTGGGCGTCGTCCTCACCGGCGCCGTGCTCGCCGGCGTCACCAGCGTGTGGTGGGCGCTGGTCAACTGGCTCGGCTCCACCGAGGACGACGCCGTGGAGGCCCGTCCCCGGCGGAAGTCCCCGGTGACGCGAGCCGCCTGAGCGGTCCTCACGATCCCCGGTCACGTCACGGAGGCGCCCTCGACGAGGAGGGCGCCTCCGGCGCGTCTGCGCCCGGTCCGGCGAAACGGACGGGCGGCGGGCCGCGCATAGGGTGCCCCGGCCCCCGTTCCGAGGAGAGTCCCGATGACCGCCCGCTGTTCGCCTGCCCGGGTGACGCTCCGGATCGCGCTCGCCACCCTGGTGCTGGCCCTCGCCGCGTGCAGCGGTGCCGACGAGGCGACGACCGCCACCACCACCACGACGGAAGCGGCGCCGGCGCCCGAGCCGAGTCCCGCGAACGCCGAGAACCGGGTGTCCATCGACATGAAGGAGTACGCCTACACGCTCACCGGGTCGCTGCGGGCCGGGACGTCCACCGTCGCCCTCGGGAACTCGGGCACCGAGTACCACATGGCCGAGTTCAACCTCCTGCGGCCCGACAAGACCGTGGAGGACGTGCGCAAGGCGCTGATGACCGAGGACCAGAGCGTGTTCGACACCGTCGTCGCCAAGGTCCTCGACGCTCCGGGCGCCTTTCTCGCCCCCGGGCAGAGCCAGGAGCTCACCACCCCGTTGCTCTCCGCCGGCACCTACGCCGTGGTCTGCTACATCCCGGCACCCGGCGACGGCGCCGCTCACTTCGCCAAGGGCATGGTGACCACTCTGACCGTGGCCGAGGGAGAGGCCACGGCAACGCCGGCGGCCGGCGCCACGTACACCATTGGTGACGGGACCGTCGAGGGTCCGGCCACGCTGCCCGCAGGGCGCACCACTCTCGAGCTGGCCTCGTCCGGCACGGGCCCCCACGAGTTCTTCGCGGTCCGCAGGAAGGACCCGGCCGTCACGTTCGAGGCGCTGGACAAGGCCTTCGGCGACCTGTTCGAGAGCGAGTCCCCCCCACCCCCGGGCTACGCCGAGACCCTGCCCGGAGTTATCGTGGCCAGCTCGTTCGACGTCCCGAGCGGCACGAAGGTGTTCCTCACCGTCGACCTCCAGCCTGGCTCGTACTTCCTCGGCTGCGCCCGCGAGCCAGGTGACGAGGACGGCGTCGAGGCGAAGGAGCACACCGGGGAGCTGATCGAGCTCACCGTCACCTGACCATGCCACCGCCCGGCTCCACGGGACGGGATAGGGCAGGTGGCGCGCCTAGGATCGACGCGTGACCATCGACAGGAACGTGGACGTGTGGTTGTCGGCTGTGGTCGAGCTGCGACCACCCGAGGAGCGCGAGGTCGCCGAGCAACCCGCCGAGGAGGAGCCGGCGGTCCCGGCCCAGCCCCAGGTGCCGGAGGGCGTCCACATCGCCCCGGCGCCCGGCGAGGCGCCGCGGGAGGTCAAGGTCCCGGTGGCCGCCGCCCAGATGGCCCGGGCCAAGCAGTACTTCACCTCGTCGGGGTTCGAGGTGCACGCCCCGGTGGGCAGCACCTTCTCCATCGGCGCCCGGCAGTCGGCCTTCGAGCGCTTCTTCGGGGTCACGCTCCACGTCGACGCCGACCAGCTCGGCAGCCCCGTGGAGGTCGAGGGCGGCGGCCGTGAGCTGTCGCTCGAGCCCCTGTCCGAGGAGGTGCGCGGGGTGGTCCGGCAGATCTCGTTCCCGCCGCCCGTCAAGCTGGAGACCGGCGGCGGCATCTGAGTGTCGTCGGGCGGCCGGCCATCGGGCTCGCGGTCACCCGCATCTCGTCCGGCGCCATCTCCGAGCATTCCATGCCGACGTCGCGTTGTCGTCGGTGAACCATCACGAAGGGCGGCGGTCGCACCGCGTCGGCGCGTAGCGACTGCTTGCTCGCTGCCTGCGCTCCCTGCGATCAGGGTCGATCGACCCGAAGGGCAGTGTGACGAGCGAGGACGTCGTAGTCGTTGTCGGCGTGGAGGATGGCGAGACCTTCGCGGATCGCTACGGCGGCGATGAGGCAGTCGACGAGCTTCCGAACGCTCTCGCCGCGCCGCCGGCAGGTGCGGTAGATGGTGGCCGCGACCTCGTAGTCAGCCGGCCCCGTCGGCACGAGCGACGCGCCTGCCAGGAGTCGCCGGAGGTTCTCGAGGTGCCGCTCGTCGCGGGCGCCGGCAAGGAGCTCCATCCGGACCGGGTCGCAGGTCGCAACGTCATGGTCGAGGAGGGCGTCGACCCGATTGCAGACCGTGCTGTCGGTGTCGCGAAGGAACTCGACCCACGCCGAGGTGTCGACCAGTATCAACCGACCCTGCTCGAGCGAAGCTCGTCGAGATCGGCTTCCCAGCCCGATCCCCGCAGCTCACGGGCTGCAGCGGTGTCGAGGGGTTCGGCGGCGAGCGCTCGGAGGGCGAAGTTGACCGCTTCCCGCTTCGTAGCGAAGTGGTACCGGTGCATCAGCACGCGGCAGGCCTCGTCGTCGATGTCGATGTTGGTGCGCGCCATACACCAACCATACACATGGCGGCTGCCGACGACGCCGCCGTGCCTGAAGGGCTACGCGGCGGCGGGCGGGCCCCCGCCCCGCTGGTCCAGCTCCTCCACGGTCATGAGCACGGCGCGGGGCTTCGAGCCCTCGGACGGGCCGACGACGCCGCGCTGCTCGAGCAGGTCCATGAGGCGCCCCGCTCGGGCGAAGCCGACCCGCAGCTTGCGCTGGAGCATCGACGTGGACCCGAGCTGCGAGCGGACCACCAGCTCCATGGCCGCCTCGACCATGTCGTCGCCGTCCTCCTCCGCCCCACCCGCGCCCTTGGCCCCATCGGCGGCCTCGCCCTCCACGCCGTCCACGTAGCGCGGCGACGACTGGCGCCGCCAGTGCGCCACCACGGCCCGGACCTCGTCCTCGCCCACCCACGGGCCCTGGATGCGCCGGGCCACGTTCGACGAGGCGGTGAGCAGCAGCATGTCGCCCTTGCCCACCAGCCGCTCCGCCCCACCCTGGTCCAGGATCACCCGGCTGTCGGCCAGCGAGGAGACGGCGAAGGCGAGGCGGGACGGGACGTTGGCCTTGATCACGCCGGTGATGACGTCCACCGACGGCCGCTGGGTGGCGATGACCAGGTGGATGCCGAAGGCCCGGCCCATCTGGGCGATGCGGCAGATGGACTCCTCCACGTCGCGCGCCGCCACCATCATCAAGTCGTTGAGCTCGTCCACCACCACCAACACAAAGGGCAGCCGCTGGTGCTCGACGTCGGGCGGCCGACCGGTGACCTCGGGAGCCAGGTCACCGCGGTCGTAGGCGGCGTTGTAGCCGGCGATGTCCCGCACGCCGACCTCGGCCAGCAGGTCGGTGCGCCGTTCCATCTCCTGGACCGCCCAGGCCAGCGCGTTGGCGGCCCGCCGGGGATTGACGACGACGGGCGTGAGCAGGTGCGGCAACCCGTTGTACTGGCCCAGCTCCACCCGCTTGGGGTCGATGAGGATCATCCGCACCTGGTCGGGCGTGGCCCGCAGCAGCACCGATGTGAGCACCGAGTTGAGGCACGACGACTTGCCGGCGCCGGTGGCGCCGGCGATCAGGATGTGGGGCATGGCGGCCAGGCTCTCCACCACCGCCCGCCCGGCGATGTCCCGCCCGAGAGCCACCTCGAGGGGGTGGGTGGCGGCGCGGGCCTCGGGAGAGGCCAGCACGTCACCCAGCGACACGAGCTGGCGGGTGACGTTCGGCACCTCGACGCCGATGGCGGACCGGCCGGGGATGGGCGCCAGCAGCCGGATGTCCGGCGCCGCCATCGCGTAGGCCATGTCCTTCTGCAGGCTGGTGACCCTGGCCACCTTCACGCCCGGCCCGAGCTCCAGCTCGAAGCGGGTGACGGTGGGCCCCACCGTCTTGCCCACCAGGCGGGTCTCCACACCGTGGGCGGCCAGCGCCTCTTGGAGGGTCCGCCCCCGGGCGTCGAGCACCCGGTGATCCACCTCCTGGGCGCGGGACTGCTTGAGCAGCTGGAGGGGCGGCAGGCGCCACGCGGTGCCCGCCGCCGGCCCCAGGTCGATGGCCAGCTGCTCGCCCGGAGGGACGGGCTGGCGGGGGACGTGGACCTCGAGGTCGGCGGGCGGCTCGTCGGCGTCGGAGAGGTCGGGGACGGGGACGGGGTCGGGCGGGGCGCACC
>JALYMX010000145.1 GCA_030773495.1 Actinomycetota bacterium
GTCCGACAGGGTGCTCACCCCGGAGAACCGGTCTGCATGTCGAGCGCCGACGAGGCGGCGGCCAGGAGCAGGAGCACCCCGGCCGCCAGGCTCACCACCGGGCGGCGCATGACCCCCCGCGTGACCCCGTCCCAGAACCCGCCCCTGCGCTCGCGGGCGGCGGCCGCCCGGCGTCGGATGCGGGGCTCCTTGACCTTCTCGCCGAGCAACGCCAGCACGGCGGGGAGCAGCGTCAGCGAGGCGAGGACGGCCACGAGGACCACGAAGATGGCGCCGGCGCCCAGGCCGCGGAAGATCGAGTTGGGGATGATGATCATCCCGAGCAGGGCCAGCACGACCGTCATCCCGCTGAAGAACACGGCGCGGCTGGCGGTGGCGCCGGTGGCCTCGATGGCGGCCAGCTTGTCCCGGCCCCGCTGGCGCTCCTCCCGGTAGCGGTAGACCACGAACAGCGAGTAGTCGATGCCCACGGCCAGGCCCATCATCGTGATCATGTTGGTGACGAAGAACGAGAAGCTGAACGCCTGCCCCACCAGGGCCACGATCCCGACGGCGACGGCGATCGACGCCACGCCGATCACGATGGGGATCAGGCCGGCGAGGAGGGCCCCGAAGACCACGACGAGGATCACCAGGGCGGCCAGGACGCCGATGGACTCGCCGGTGCGCAGGTCCTCCTCCGACACCGTGTTGAAGTCGTCGCCCAGGGCGGCCGGCCCGAACACCAGGACCTCGAACCCCTGCCCGTCGATGGCCGCGAACGCCTTCTCGAGCGCCGGCAGGTGGTCGGCGGCGTCCTCGGGGGCACCGGCCAGCACGGTGGGCACGACCGTGGTGCGCCGGTCACGGGAGACCATGGACTGGTCGTTCGTCTGGAAGTAGGTCGCCGTCTGCTCGACCACACCGGGGCCCAGCGCGTGCAACCCGCGCTGCAGGTCCTCGACGTAGCGGCGGTACCCGGGGTCGTCGACCGTCGACGAGGCGGACCTCACCACGAGGACCTCGGTGTCGCGGTCGGGGCCTTTCAGCCGCTGCTCGACGAGGGCCGCCGCCTGCTTGGACTCGGGATTGTTGGTGAGGTCGGCCTTGGTGGTGACGGCGCCGCCCAGCAGCGCCGAGCTGAGGGCGCCGGCGCCGACCACGGCGAGGACCCACATCCCGACCGTCCGCCACGGATGCCTGCTGGTGGCTCGGGCCAGCGACTGCGGAGAGAGTCGCACGAGTCGCCTCTGCTTTCCCCCGGCCCGTTGCTCCCGCCCCACCGAAGAGCAGCTCGACCGAGTCGTCGTCGACCCGGGATGGTAAACCCGCAGGACGTCGGGTTCTAGGGGTTTTCCCTGTTCCTCGGCCTAGTCTGCGCCGGGTGGCGGAGCCGTGGTGGAAGACGGGGGTCGTCTACCAGGTGTACCCCCGCTCGTTCTGCGACACCTCGGGCGACGGCGTCGGCGACCTGGAGGGGCTGCGCCGGCGGCTGGACCACCTTTCGTGGCTCGGCGTCGACGCCGTGTGGCTGTCGCCCATCTTTCCCTCGCCCATGCGGGACTTCGGCTACGACGTGGCCGACTACTGCGACGTCGACCCGGTCTTCGGGTCCCTCGCCGACCTCGACCGGCTCGTCGCCGAGGCCCACGCCCGGGACATCCGCGTCCTGCTCGACTGGGTGCCCAACCACACCAGCGACCAGCACCCCTGGTTCCGCGAGTCCCGATCGTCCACCACCAACCCCCGCCGCGACTGGTACGTCTGGCGCCCGGGCCCGCCCGACCGGCCGCCCAACAACTGGGTGGCCGCCTTCACCGCCGGGCCGGCGTGGACGTGGGACCCGACAACGGAGCAGTGGTACCTCCACCTGTTCCTGCCCGAGCAGCCGGACCTGAACTGGGCCAACCCCGAGGTCGTGGGGGCCATGCACGCGGTGCTGCGCTTCTGGCTCGACCGGGGGATCGACGGCTTCCGGGTCGACGTCGTGCACGGACTGGGCAAGGACCCGGCGCTGCCCGACGACCCCCCGGAGCTGGGGGGGACGCCGCACTCGAGCATCAACGATCACCCCTCCACCCATGCGCTGCTCCGAGACCTGCGCCGCCTGGTGGACACCTACCCGGGCGACCGCATGCTGGTGGGCGAGGTGTACCTGCTCGACACCGCCAAGGTGGCCACCTACTACGGCCGGGGCGACGAGCTGCACCTGGCCTTCAACTTCCCCCCGCTGTTCGCCCCGTGGGACGCCGGCGCCTGGCGCGAGGAGATCGAGCGGGCCGAGGCCGAGCTGGGACCACGGGGGGCGTGGCCCACGTGGGTCCTCTCCAACCACGACACCCCCCGGCACCGCACCCGGTACGGCAGCGACGAGCGGGCGGCGGTGGCCGCCGTCCTGCTGCTCACCCTGCGGGGCACTCCGTTCCTCTACGCCGGCGAGGAGCTGGGCCTGGAGGATGCCGTGGTGCCGCCCCGCCGGCAGGTGGACCCGGGTGGGCGCGACGGGTGCCGGGCGCCGATCCCCTGGGACGCCGGGCCCGCCCACGGCTGGGCCACGCCGGATCCCTGGCTGCCCTGGCCGCCGCACGCGGATCGTCGCAACGCCGAGATCCTGGCCGCCGACGACGCCTCGGTGCTGCACCTGTACCGGCGCCTCCTCGCCGCCCGCCGGCGGTCG